>JBEKGV010000564.1:0-4999 GCA_050012615.1 Acetobacteraceae bacterium
TCGAGGGCGGTCAGATTTTATTTGGATTGATGAAGAGCGTCACCTTCGGAGTGCTGATCGCCATCGTTGGATGCAGATCAGGCCTGAGCGCCGGCCGCGGTGCCGCCGATGTCGGGCGAGCAGCGACAACGGCGGTGGTGGTCGCGATCGTCGGCGTCATCGCGGTCGATGCGGTCTTCGCCGTTTGCGCCAACGCCCTGAATTTTTGAGATGACGGCAACGGAAACCGGGGCCACCGGAACTGGCGTCCCGAAATTCCGGATTGAAGGCCTGGCCTTCGGTTATGGTGATGCCATCGTGCAGCACGACGTCTCGTTCGATGTTGACGACAAATCAATCTTCGCGATCATGGGCGGCAGTGGCTGCGGCAAGAGCACGCTGATGAAGACCATGATCGGCCTGTTGGAGCCCATGGCCGGTTCGATACACGTGGACGATGAAGATTATTGGCGCGCGACAGAGGAACGCCGTGCCGAAATCGGCCGTCGGTTCGGAGTCGTGTTTCAATCGGGCGCACTCTGGAGTTCGATGACCGCCGAGGACAACGTGGCACTTCCATTGCGGATGTTTACCCGGCTGAACGATGCCATGATCAAGGATCTGGCGCGATTGAAACTATCGCTTGTCGGCCTGGATATGGCTCCATCCACGATGCCGTCCGAACTCAGCGGCGGCATGCGCCGGCGCGTCGGCATCGCGCGCGCGCTGTCGCTCGACCCCGGCGTGCTGTTTTTGGATGAACCATCGGCTGGCCTCGATCCGATCGCCGCGAAAAGACTCGACGACCTGATCGTTGAGTTGCGCAATGGCTTTGGTGTCACCGTCATCATGGTCAGCCATGAATTGCCGAGTTTGTTAGGGATTTGCGATGATGGGATCTTTCTGGACGCTGAGTCGAAAACCGTGATCGCCCGGGGATCCCCGAAAAGCATGCTTGAAGACAAGCAACATCCGGTCGTACGCGCCTTCATGCATCGTGAGCGGCTGGCGCCCGAGCCTCACCATCGGAGCATTGGCGATGGCAACCGCTATATCCACCATTGTTGGCGCTTTCGTCCTTGGCGCGCTCGCACTCGGCGTGGCTTGGCGCACCCGTGACACTGCGCGGCGTCAAGATCGGGACCGTGCAGAGTATGAAAGTCTATCTGAAGCTGCCCGAGTTGGTCCCGGTGATTCCGGTTTACATGGAAATCGAGCCCGGTCAGGTTTCCTGGACCACCAGTTCGCTTCCGGCCAACGCGTCCGATATCGAAATGGCCATCAAGGCTGGTTTGCGTGCCCAACTGGCGACCCAGAGCCTTGTCACCGGACAGGTCGCCGTCAATCTCGACTTCTATCCCGGATCCGCACCGAGTCTGATGGGTGGAAGCAGCGCCAGCGTGCCGGAAATCCCCACGATTCCGTCCGACCTGCAACACATCAAGGATCAGATCGCGGATTTGAAGTTGCCGGAGCTCGCGGACAAAGCCCGTGTCGCCCTCACCGGAATCGATCAGCTCGTGGCGCAGCTTAACGGCAAGTTAGGTCCCATGGTCGATAGCGTGCGGCAAACCTCAGACTCGACCCGCGCGACGATGGAAGCGACGACGGCCGCCGTGCAACAACTGCAACTCGACGCGTCGCGGACGCTGGACTCCGTTGGTCACCTTGCCAACACGACGGAAAACCAGGTTCAGACAGACGGCAAACAAATCGGACAATTCGCGACGACAGCCGATCACGCGGCATCTCGGGCTCAAAAAGTGATGGAAAACCTCGATGACATGACGGCGCCACGCTCGCCCATGCGCGGCGACCTTGAAGCCGCGCTCCGCGATCTGGCGGCGAGCGCGAGTTCGTTGCGGAATTTCACCCACGACCTGAACCGGAACCCGGGTGCCACTTTGCTCGGACGCGAGTCGAGATAAGCCGTTGACCATTTCAATACGTGGGTGGCCGCTGCTGCTTGGCTTATTGCTCCTGGCGCGTTGCGCCGCGGGACCCTCGCCGCGCGTCTACGTACTCGACGGGCAGGAAGATCGGACGCCAGGCGTCGCGTCCGACTCCGGGCGTCCCGTGGTGGAATTGAAGTCTGTCTTATTGCCCGATTACCTGGACACAACCGACATCGTGCTGCGAGACGGACAAAACGAATTGAAAACGAGTCAAACAGGCCGCTGGGGTGAACGCCTGTCGGTTGGTGTCACGCGCTTACTGGGTCAGGATCTCGCCAGGCGAATGCCGGCCATTGTCGTGGATCAGTCGGAGTCAGCCAGACATCCGGCACGCACTCTCCTGATCAACGTCGACGGATTCGATGTATGGCCGGACCGTCGCTGCGTATTGACCGCGCATTGGACCATCACTGGTGAGGATGGGCGAAGCCTCGGCGCCGGTGAGAAAGCCACGATCGTCGCGTTGGTGCCACAATCTTCCAACGGCCCGGCGGACTCAGCAATTGTCCAGGCGATGACCGATGCGGTCGGGCAGCTCGCGGATCATGTCGCGAACGATTTATCGCGAACTCTCCGGAATTTTGATTCTCGTTCGCGCGCGCCCAGCGGCGATTAGCACACAAGCTGAGCCAGGAGGCTTTGGCCGGAAACGATCGCGATGCCAACTTTGTCGGTTGGTTTCAACCGAATTAATTTGTGACCGTAGATATTTTTCAACGTCATGGCCGCGCCACCGGCCTTCCATCTATCGCCGTGTAGTGCCGCGATAGATCACCGGGTCAAGTCCGGCGATGACGTGTCGGGTCACTGTGCCGATCGGTCAAACAATTCGGCGAGGCATAATACCGGCGGAATTGAATTCCGACCGTTCGTTGCTGTCAACGTCAGGGCGGCGGCAGATGGCCGGGTCAAGCCCGGCCATGACGGGTACCGCAAGCCTGGTCATGACGGGTACCGCAAGCCGGCCATGACGGGTACCGCAAGCCTGGCCATGACGGGCAACACCGCGATAACAATCAGATGACCACGATTTAAGTTCGTCCGGACTTGGCGGTGGCAATAAATTAGCTGAATATTCAAGCAGCTGGCGTGCGGTGACCGGCGTTGTGACGCCCGGTCGTGCGCACCGGAACCATTCATCGGTGAATCCGTTTCACTCTCGGTCAGTAAGCTATCTCGCTTACCCTCTAATCCGGGAGTACAGGATATGACCAGAACCTGGCTTGCTGCGACAACGGCTCTCGCGCTGATGGCGGGAACCGCGGCGGCGCAAACAACGACCTCGACCACGACGTATCAGTCTGATGCTCCGGTCATGGTTCCGCCTGCACCTCCGGTCGTTGCTTCTGGGCCGACCGTCAGTCAGACGACGACCCAGCGCACCGTCAACTCCGACGGTGTCGTGAGTGACCAAAGCAGGACGGTCACCAGCGGCACGGCTTTAACGCCCTATGGCGGCACCACGACGATGCGCCGCACCACGGAAACGACGAGCGTTCACTAGCGCTGGATAAAGCCGCACCGCCGGTTGTCAATCAGGAGGCAGATCGATCGTCGAGACGAGATCGCGCTTCGGGTTGACGACCGCGGTCGCTGCGGTTGCCGGCGCGACAACCGAAACGACCAACGGCAATTGAAGCGGTCTCGGTGAAAACCACTCGAACCGCGATCTTTTGGAGCCAAACAATGATCGTAACCACATCGCCTTTAAGCCGCGCTCTGGGCGTGGCGCTTTTCGCCGGGACGGTTCTTCTGGCAGGATGCTCTTCGCCGCCGCCGCCGGTTTCCCAGACGACCACGACGACCGAGCAAACCACCACGACACCGCCACCTCCTCCGCCTATAGCCCCGATGAATTCAACGACGACCACTGAGACGATTCGTCAGTAGTGACGACGTGAGGGCAGCGGCACCACGCATGGTGCGGCTGCCCTCACGTATGCCTCTGATCCGGCAGTCGCAGCAGTCCCTGCCCGGCACGGACCGTCAGGCCCTCCGTCGCGCCGGCGCAACGCGAGAATCCTTCAGGTGCGAGCAGGATGATGGTTGAGCCGTGCTCGAACCATCCCATCTCCTCGCCTTTGCGAAGCGTTACGTCGCACGGAAGTGTTCGCGGCTCTTCTGATCGTGGCAAGTCAAGAAACCGCAGCCGGATACCCGCGACCAGTATGGCCGCCACAGGGACCAGGGTCACGACATGGCCGGTTGAGGAAAGCCGGGTCCTGATCACCGCCCGTTCATTCTTGGAGAACAAGCTTTTGACCCGCTTCAGCGCCGCCGGATTGACATTCCAGGTGTCGCCCGGGAAGTGAGAGACCAACTCTACCCGGCAATCATGCGGTGCATGAAACCGATGGTACATACTCGAAGTCAGACGCAGCGTGACGTAACAGCCATTTCGAAAAATCCCCGCGTGTCCGGTGTCGCCCAGTAGATGGTGGAGGGCGTAGGGGACGCCCTTGACCTGGAAGATCTGGCCGTCTTCCACGATGCCCGAGGCGCCAACGATCGCATCGCAGGGACTGACGAGAATATTCGGGTCCATCTCGGTCGGCCGCGCCCCGTCTTTCAGCGCGCGCGTAAAACAGTCATGCATGCTGCGAAAGTGGGTTTGTTTCGCGTCGCTGAGGTCCAGGTCGGCGAAAAAGCCCCACATACGCAGCGAAAGATCGCGGACCAGGGGCTGCTCGATCCGGCTGAACCAGCCCATGAACCGTGTCAACGTTCGTCGCGGGATGCGGTTCGTCAGCAGGAAATTCAGGTCCTCCTGCCGCACAATATTCATTATGATTGACCGGACCGTCATGGGATCACAGGGTTACCACGGAAGGCAGGGCGATTCCCGCGCGGATGTTCATGACAATCTTATACGCGACGTGCGGTGCCGTCGTACTGGCGGCTCTCTTCATCAAACTTAAGTCGCGTTTGGAACTGTCCATGGCGAAACACCAGTCGCTGACCGGTCATTCCCGAATGGCGCGAAGAGTCGCGTCGTTGATCCCATTCTATGACTATGACGAGAACCGGTTCTTTCGTTCCGACGACGCGCCGGAAGATATCGCCGC
>JBEKGV010000565.1:0-4021 GCA_050012615.1 Acetobacteraceae bacterium
GCGGGTATTCCATGGCCATGTCCCGGTAGGTTTGCGATAAACGGCGTGACCGGGAACCTTTATCGGCCGTTCATCGCGGTCAATTGTCGCGGTCATGGAAAGTTCAACTTATTCACAACAAATCGCTCTTATCCACAGCTTCCTCCCCAAATATTTACTGACGACTGAACCCATTTGACTAATGTAATACCGACCGCCCAAGCAACCGACTCTTCGGCACAAGCGTTGATCCAGCCATGGCCGGGCTTGACCCGGCCACCTGTCGCCGCACAGTGCCGCGACAGGTCCCCCGAACGAGCGGGGATGACGCGTTGGATGATTCAATCGATTCGGCGATTGGTGTAAGGAAACGATCCGTCCCCGCCCTTGACCGAAAGTGCCGCCGCCCTTAGTCACGTTCCAGGATATGGAGTTACCCATGGCCGACGTCGCGCGCCTGAAGGCTTTCTGGCAGCCTGGTTGAACGAGTTGCCTGAAACTCAAAGAGTTTCTCTCGATCCGTGGGATCGAGTTCGATTCGATCAACGTTCTTGAAGACGCCGCCGGTCTGGCGGAACTGAGACGCCTGGGCGCCCGCTCGGTACCCATCCTCTCGCGCGGCGACGACTGGGTTTTCGCCCAAAACCTGGGCCACGTGGTCAAATTCCTCGGGCTTCAGGAAAAGACCGGACCCGAGCTGTCGCCGGACCAACTTGTCGCCCGGATTGATCTGATCCTGAGCGCGGCGTCACGACTGATCCCGCAAATGCCGGACTCGCATCTGGCGACCGAGGTGCCCAACCGGCCGCGCACCTACAAAGTATTGGCGCATCATATCTTCCGCATTCAGGAAGTGTTCCTGGAAATGGCGAATGGTGCGACCCTGACCTATGAGGCGCTGGCCGGTCCGCCGTCCGAGGACATGCGAACCTTCGCCGACATCGCCGCCTTCGGCGAGCTGGTCAGGCAGAATGTGCTGACCTGGTGGGCCGCGAAGCCCGATAAGTCGGGCAAGGAAACCGTGCAGACCTATTACGGTCCACAGATGCTGCATGAGACCATGGAACGCGCGACCTGGCACAGCGGCCAGCACGTTCGCCAATGGATCATGCTGCTGGGGATGGCCGGGATCACGCCCGGCCGGCCGCTGACGGCAGAGGATTACGCCGGCCTGCCGATGCCGATGAACGCCTGGGACGGCTGACCGCTCACTCCGCGCCAATCGCGACCGACAATTTCGGCGGCGCCTTCAGCGTTTGCAGAATGACGCAATATCGTTCGGTGGTCTGAATCATTCGCTCAAGCTTCGCCTGATCGGCGTCGCAGTCGATGTCGAATCGCAACGCTATTTCGGTGAGCCCCACAGGAGCCGCGCGGTCGACCGCCAACGTGCCGCGCGCGTCCCAAACTCCGTCGGCGAAAATCTTGCCTTTCCGAATTGTCACGCCCATCGCGGTCGCCACCGCACGCAGCGTGACACCGGCGCAGGCGACCATCGCCTCCAGCAGCATATCGGCCGAGCAGGCAAGCTCACCGCTGCCGCCGCCCGCCTTGTGGAGACCGGCGGTAACGTCGCCATGCCATGAACGAACCGTACAGGCGATGTCGTTGAGATCCAGCGTGCCCTCCGCATGAGCCGGGATCAGCGCGGCCTCAGGGTTGTCGCGATACAGTTGCTTCAAGGGCGCTTGCTGCGCGCGCAATTCATCAGCGTTCATGCCAGATTCCTCATTGACGAACCCTTACCCGCGCCGCCGGATGGCTCTCCGGTAAACGCGCCCGTCCTGGGCCGTAAAGTTTCCCTCGTAACGTACCGGGAGCGTATTCGGTTTTGTACAGTCCACGACGGCGTAGTTCCGGCACCACCAGATCGACGATATCGACAAATGTCTCCGGTGTCACCGCATAGGCGAGATTGAATCCGTCGACATCGGTCTCACGCACCCAGGCTTCGAACTCGTCGGCGACATCCTGATAAGAACCCACGATGACCGGGCCGCGTCCGCCGATGCCGGCGTGACGAGCGATTTCCTCCACGGTCCAGGCGCGGTCCGGATCGGCGGTGGTAAATGCTTCCAGCGCCGAGGTCATCGCGTTCACGGATTGAAACCTGATCGGTTCGTTCTTCGGCAGCGATGAAAAATCGACGCCGGTCCAGCCCGACATCAATGTCAGCGCGCCATCGGGGCTGACGTAGCGCTGGTAATCCCGGAACTTTTCCAACGCCGCCTCACGCGTCTGGTCGGTGATCACGGTCATCATCGTGTAGATCACGAGATCCCGCGGATCGCGCCCGGACCCGGCGGCACGACGGCGGATGTCGGAGACGATGCCGCCGATCACCTTCTTCGACGGACCGTTGACGAACACGCATTCCGCATGGTCGGCGGCGAACTGCCGGCCGCGAGAGGAGGCGCCGGCCTGATACAGCACCGGCGTTCGTTGCGGTGACGGCTCGCATAAATGAATCGCGTCGACCTTGAAGTAAGGGCCTTCATGCATCACGCGATGAATTTTGTCGGGATCGGCGAACCGCCCGCCGACGCGATCGCGTAGGACGGCGCCATCTTCCCAGCTCGCCTCCCACAGTTTGTAGACCGCTTCCATGTAGTCTTCGGCAATCGCGTATCGTTCGTCGTGACCGGTCTGTTCCGACCGGCCCATGCCGCGAGCGGCGCTTTCCAGATAGCCGGTGACGATGTTCCAGCCCATCCGTCCGCGTGTCAGGTGATCCAGCGTGCTCATGCGGCGGGCGAAAGGGTAGGGGTGCTCGTAGGACAGAGCGCAGGTGACGCCGAAGCCGAGGTGCCTGGTCACGACGGCCATCGCCGGGATGACCATCAGCGGATCGTTGACCGGTACCTGCACCGCGTTTTCCAGAGCCGTGCGCGGGGATCCCTTGTAAACGTCATAAATTCCCAGCACGTCGGCGAGGAAAATCGCGTCGAACTGTCCGCGCTCCAGCGTGCGGGCAAGATCCGTCCAGTATTCCAGAGTATTGTACGAGTCCGCCTTGTCGCGAGGATGCGTCCACAAACCGGGCGATTGATGCCCCACGCAGTTCATGTCGAACGCATTGAGGCGGATTTGTTTCGCCATCGTCGTGTCGATCAGGACCGCGAGGGAAATTGCATCGCGATCACATCTACCCCGGCGGAGCCGGCGAATGCATTGAAAGGCGGATCCTCGGGATAAACGAACACGCAGGACAGGGTTGGGATATCCTGGCCCTCTCTGACCATCGAACCCGCGACCACGATCCAGTACTGGCCGCGGCCCCATGCGGGATCGGGGCCGATCAGACGCTCGCCGGCGGCCGCCCGGTAACGCCAGGCGCCCATGCCGTTGGGCTCCGGACCGATAATAGCGCCGGTCTCATCCGTCAGAGGGCCAGCGACCGATTCGCGGTGGTGGCGTCCGCGAACCGAGCGCAGCGCTTCCCGGTTCTCCGGCGTGCTCATGAAGCGTGCACCCGGATCGAAGCCATTTCGAAGCGTGAAGTAATGCACGCCCGCTTCGGTGCTGGCGCGGATCGGACCATAAGCGGAATGCGCGCCGGCGAAATGCACCGTCACCGGTCTGGCCTCATGCGTTCCCATGATGCCGTGACCGCCGACGATCACCTGGAACTGGTCCTGCTGGTGGTAATGCGAAGTCGCGGTGCTGCCGGGATCTTGCTCGACCAGGAACGCCATTGGGAACAAAGCGCCCATCTCCGGGTCCGGCGTTCCGGGCGCCATGTTGTAGCGTGAGGTGCCGATATACAGCGTGTGCCAGAATGTCACGCCATCCGCGGCGGATCCTCGGCGCCGATTGACCCTCGCGTCGTCAGCGGTCGTGATTACCGGCATGTCCGTTGTGTCTCCATCGTATCTGCCGACGTCGTCCGCGGTGCGTCTCCCGACGTCGTCCGCCGTGTGTCCCCCAACGTCATCCGCCGTGTGTCCCCCAACGTCATCCGCCGTGTGTCTCCCAACGTCATCCGCCGTGTGTCCCCCAACGTCATCCGCCGTGTGTCTCCCAACGTCATCCGCCGTGTGTC
>JBEKGV010000566.1:0-5183 GCA_050012615.1 Acetobacteraceae bacterium
CGGCACTCCGGCATCGTGCAGCAACCTTTCCAGGCTTGCGCGGCAAAACAATTGCAGATGCTCGATGTCGATGATCGGCGAGCGGCGGCCGAGAACCCGGTTGACCACTCCCGCATAATCATGCGTCACCAACGCCACAGCCCCCCCTGGGCGTAACAACCGCGCGCAGGAACGGACCAGCCCGCGAGGGTCACTCACGTGCTCCAGCGTCTGGAAGCAGCAAATGAGGTCGAAACTGCCATCCTCGAAGTCGCTCTCGTCGAACACGCCCTCGCGGATCAATCCGCGAACCGATGGAGCGGCGGACGCGATCGCGGCGCGCGAAGGCTCGATGCCAATCACATCATCGAAGCCGGCGGTCAACAATCGCTTCAGCATCACGCCGGTGCCGGTACCGATCTCGAGTGCGCGGCCACGCCGCGGCAGGTCCGCGATAGCCGGAGCCAGCGCCGTTGCATAAGTGTCAGCGGCCAACTCGGCCGCTTCGCCGCTGTCATAGTCCGCGACGGAATAGGACGCGGCGAGTGCCTCCGCCGGCGGCGCCTCAGATGCATAGACAGTTGCGCAGCAGCCGCAGCGAAGCAGCCGGTACGACATGAACTCGGGCACTTTGCGCGACGCGAAGCTGGCGGCGGTCAACCGCGCCGGATCGTACGAGGCTTTCAGGAAAAGCGTCGTCTGATCGGCGCCCGCGCCACAGACCGGACAATCGCGCGTCTCCAGACGGGCGAAGATGTTCATCGCGCGCGTGCCTCCGGCAGAATCTGTGTCGTCTCGCCCTCCTTGATGAGTGCGGCGCGGATCAGCCGGGGCCGCCCCTTCACCTCCTCCCTGATCTTGGCGACGTATTCGCCGACAAGACCGATCGCGAACAGGTTGACCGCGCCAAAGAACAGGATCGTCAGCAGGATCGTGGTTACGCCACGCTCGACCATGGCGGGCGCGAACAGACGGATCAGGATCGCGATGATCCCGAGTATGCCGGTGAGCCCGAGCATCGCCAGGCCACCGGCCGTCAGCATGGTCAGCGGCGTGTTGCTGAACGAGAAGATGCCGCGCTTGGCCCAACCGATGTTCTTGAACAGGTTATTCGTACTGGCGCCGAACATGCGCTTCGGCCGCACGTAATCCACGCCAACCTGCCCGAACCCGACATAGGCGCGCAGGCCGCGCACGAAAAGGTCGCGTTCCGGACAGGTCAGCAGCCAGCCCACGACTCGCTTGTCCATCAGCGAGAAGTCACCCGCGTCGTACGGGATGTTGATATAACTGAATGCCGCGAACACGCGGTAGAAGCTCTTATACAGCAGTCCCCACAAACGCGGCATTTCGCGTCTCACGCGGCGGCCATAAACCACATCATTGCCGGCCTGCCATTGCTCGTAGAACTGCTCGATCAGTTCCGGCGGATCCTGCAGGTCGCCGTCGAGCAGCACGCAGGCATCCATGGTGGCCATTTCCATGCCGCTGCGAAATGCCATCTGGGAGCCGAAGTTGCGCGAATGGGTGATGCCGATGACACGCCGGTCACGCGCGGTGATCGCACGGATCGCCGCGGCGCTGTCGTCGGGGCTGGCGTCGTTGATGAAGATGATTTCGTAATCGATGCCGAGCTTGCGGAATGTCGCGACCAGCCGCTCGTACATGATGGGAATTGCCTGCTCGTCGCGATAGCAGGCGACAATGGCGGTCACGCCGCGGCGCTCGGGTGCCCGGTCGCGCTTTGTCAGGCCCTCCAGCCCACCTGGTCCGAGCGACGACACCCACTCGCCGGTAAGCCGCAGTCCCTCCGCGAGTGGAGTGGCGGCGGTCCATCCGAGCAGCCTGGCCGCCTTGTCAGGGGCTGCGAACCACGCGTCCACATCCCAGCGGCGTCCAGGCATGGCACCGAATTCGGCCGGTTCCGCCAGGTCGAACACGTCCCGGGCAGCCTCGGCCACGCCGCGGATCGTGGTGCGCGTGCCCGTGCCGATATTGAACGACTCGCCATGGATTTCCGGAGTCATTCTGGCCGCGGCCCGAATGAACGCGTCGCAAATATCGTCGACATAAACGAAGTCGCGGGACGTCTCCGGCGACACGAATGGAGGATAGCAGCCGTCCAGCGCGTGGTTGACCAGGTTCGGGATCAGCCTCGACGCGTCTTCGAGCGGGCCGTAAGCGGAGTACAGCCGCAGGTTAACGATCGGCAGCCGCAGCGTCTGGCCCGCGTAGGTAATGAACTGGCTCGCCGCCGCCTTGGAGACGGCATAATGACTGTTCGGCAGCGGCGGATCCGTCTCCAGCGGGCCCGCCGCGTTGGTGCCGTATTCCGACGAACTGCCGGCATGGACGAAGGCCGCCAGTTCATCCGGGGACAGCAGACCAACCAGCGTTACCAGGGCAGTGAAGTTGGTTCGGTAGATGAGGTCGGTGTCGGTCTCGAAGGAATAGGCCCCATAGGCCGCGCAGTTGAAGACCGTGCGAGGGCGGATCGCATCCACCATCTGGCGCAACTCGGCCGCGCTGGTCAGGTCGACCTCCAGCAAATGGCGCCGGTCCAATCCGGCGAGGCGCCAGGCCGGCAATCGGCGCACCACGGCGGTGACGTCGCCTCGCGTGCGCAACAGGCGATGCACAAGGTTGGCACCGACGAACCCGCCGCCACCGAGCACGAGGATCGGGCCCTTGAGCGCCGCTGTCAGGTCGATACGATCTTTCGCGGCGGTGGTGCCGCGCCGAGGACGATCGCCAATATCGCGTGAGACAGGCCGATCCGAGATGGCGGGGACTTCACTCATGCGGCGAGCGCCAGCACCGCCTGGCGGATTGAGCCAGCGTCAAGCCCGCTCTCCCGCCGATGAAACGCCTGCGAACCGTGGAGTCCGGAGGGATAGCCGCGCGCATGCAAGTGACGAAAGCCGCGAAGCATGATCCCGGCATGCAACGCCCACGTCGCCAGCATCGAACCGACGCTGCCCTGGCCAACATGTTCTTCAATGACGCAAAGGCGGCCAGAGGCGGCGACCCGGTTGACGAACGCCTCGGGAGGGTGAATGCCGGTCGCAGGCAACTCGCTGACGACCCAAAGCTCGGCACGGAGTTCCGCGAGCGCTTCTATCGCGCTGCCCGCCAGTGGTCCGACCGCGACCACCACAGGGCCATCGCCTTCGGTCAGCCGCCTCCAAGGTGCGTAGGCCGGAAGTGCGAACCCGGCGGGCAGTTCGCCGCGCCCGAGGCGGATGTAGCAGGGGCCGGTTGTCGCGCGATCGACGATCGGCGCGACGTCTTCGTTGAACGCCGGCACGAACGCCGTCATTCCCCGCAGCGTCATCAGAGTGCCGTAATCCTCCAGCGCATGATGGGTCGGTCCCATGACGCCGTAGCCATAACCGCCGCCATTGCCGAGCAGGCGAACCGGAAGTTCATGCATGCAAACGTCATTGCGGATTTGCTCGAAGGCCCGCGCATAGCCGAATGGTGCGATCGTATAGACCCACGGCTCCAGGCCCTCGCGTGCCAGCCCGGCGGCGACCCCCACCATATTCTGCTCGGCGACGCCGCAGTTGACGAAGCGTGCGCCCAAACGATCGCGCAGCGGCTCCAACGCCATGAACCCCAGATCGCCGGTCAGGAAGACCATGTCCGGACGCTCCGCCCGGGCGACCAGCGCCGCGCACAACTCCGCCCTCATTCCGGAGCGTCCAGCCGGGCGAGCGCTGCCTCGTATTGCGTCTCGGTAAGCGGGAGGTAGTGCGATTCCATACGTCCCTCCAATCCCGGCACCCCGCGGCCCTTGATCGTGCGCATGATAACGACCGTGGGACGACCGCTGTGCGCGGCCAGGGCGTCGCGCAGCGATTCCAGATCGTGGCCGTCGCAATCCCGCACCTCGACGTCGAAACTCGCCAGCCGTGCGCCGAGCGGGTCCATCGAAGCCACCGCCGCCGTGCTGCCAAACCCCTGCAACCCGTTGTGGTCGACCAGGATCGTCAGATTGGCGAGATTGTGGTGCACGGCGAAAATCAGCGCCTCGAGTGCCCGCCGCCAACGGCAGCCCGTGGCCAAGGCTGCCCGTGGAAAACAGGATCGGCGGCAGGCCATGCGCCGGAGGATGGCCGGCGAGCCGGGTGCCATCCTGGTGAAAGCTGTCGAGATCGGCGTCGGTCAGCGCCCCGATCGACCACAGCGCGACGTAATACGCCCCCGCCGCGTGCCCCTTGGACAGGATGAAACGGTCCCGCGTGCCGATCAATTCGTGGTGCAGCAGCATCATGGCATCGAGCGCGGACAAATTGCCGCCGAGATGACCCACGCCACTATGCCAGTGCATTCGCAGAAGTCGCCTTCTCGCCTCGTTGAGCCGAGCCAGCGATAATCCGGGGATGCTATCGGCCCTGACGGAATTCGCGGACCCTGGACGTGGCGCGATCGGCCGGGGGCGGGGGAGCGTCGTTACGCTGATTTCGGCGGTAGGTTCGGGCAAAGTGCTCGCCTTTGACGGGCCATTTCGTGCCGGCCTTCGTCGAAATAGGCGTGCTCTGCCAACGATCTGGTTACAGGCTGACAAGTGGTGGTCGCGGCACCCGAAAAAAGTCCGATTTCCGAAGTTCCGGCGGAGACCCTACACCGGCAATCCCTGCTCCCGAGCCCAGGTGGCGATCGGCTCACGCAAACTCGCCGCGCCGCGCGCCCCGCGGCGGATCGACGCCAGCACCGGACGGAACGCCGCCAGATCGACCTCCGCCAGCAGCGCCTTCACCGGCAGGATCCCGCTCGCCGGCATCGACAGTGCCGTCAGCCCGAGGCCCACGAACGCCAACGCCTCCAGCGGCCGGGACGCGGCCTCCCCGCACAGCGACACCGGCACGCCCGCCTCCCCGGCGGCACGCAGCAATTGCTCCAGCAAATCGAACATCGGCTGCGACAGCACGTCGTACCGGTCGTACAACGAAGGCGTCCCCCGATCGGCGGCGAACATGAACTGCACCAGATCGTTCGAGCCGACCGAAATGAAATCCGCCTCCCTCAGCAAATCCGGTAGCTGCCACATCAGCGCCGGCACTTCCAGCATCGTGCCGATCGAAAGCCGCTCGGGCGAGGGCCGGACGCGCTTCGCCTCCGCCAGCAGCAGCGACTTCGCCTGACGGAACTCCGCCGCCGTCGCCACCATCGGGAACATCACCGACAGCGGACGCCCGTTC
>JBEKGV010000567.1:0-4009 GCA_050012615.1 Acetobacteraceae bacterium
ACGCCGACCGGAACACCCTGGCCGGATTTGCCACAGGTTCCGATACCGGGGTCCAGAGCCATGTCGTCGCCCACCATCATCACCTTCGTGAGAGCGTCCGGTCCGTTGCCGATCAAGGTCGCGCCCTTCACCGGTGCGGTGACCTTGCCGTCCTCGATCATGTATGCCTCGCTCGCCGAGAACACGAACTTGCCGGATGTGATGTCCACCTGGCCACCGCCGAAGTTCACGGCATACAGGCCGCGTTTCACCGAACGAAGCATTTCCTCTGCGGTATGGGACCCGGAGAGCATCACGGTGTTGGTCATTCTGGGCATGGGCGCATGGGCGTGGGACTGGCGGCGGCCGTTGCCGGTCGGACGCATGTTCATAAGTCGTGCGTTCAGCCTGTCCTGGAGGAAGTTCACCAGAATCCCATCCTCGATCAGCACGGTCCGGTTTGACGGGGTGCCTTCATCGTCGACCGTCAGGCTGCCGCGCCGGTCCGGCATCGTGCCGTCATCGACGACCGTTACACCGGGCGCCGCGATCCGCTGACCCAGAAGACCGGAAAACGCCGAGGTCTTTTTGCGATTGAAGTCGCCTTCGAGCCCGTGCCCGATCGCCTCATGCAACAAGATGCCGGGCCAGCCGGACCCAAGCACGACCTCCATCTCGCCCGCCGGAGCGGGCCGGGATTCAAGGTTGACCAGGGCCTGACGCAATGCCTCGTCGACCGCGGCGTGCCAGACCGCCTCGCTCGTCACGGTGTCATAGCCAAAGCGGCCTCCGGTGCCGTAACTGCCAGTCTCACGGCGTCCGTCTCGTTCGACCACGACCGACACATTGAGCCGCACCAGGGGGCGCAGGTCGGCGACCCTGGTGCCGTCACCGCGCAAAATCTGCACGGCCTGCCATTCGCCGCCCAAGGAGGCCATGACCTGCACGACTCTCGGGTCCTTGCCGCGGGCGTATGCGTCGATTTCGGCCAGTACGTTGGTGCGGGCGGAAAAGCCGGCCTGGTTCAGCGGATTCGCATCGGAATACAGCCGTGCGTTGGTCTGTCTAGGGGGCTCAGCCATGACGCCGGAATGTCCCGCGGCGATCGCCGAAACGCTGGCCGCGGCCCGTCGCAACGCGGGTTCCGACAATTCGCCGGCGTGAGCGAAGCCGGTCGCCTCCCCCGCCACCGCGCGCAGGCCGAAACCCAGGGTCGTGTCGAACCCCGCCGAGCGGATGCGCCCGTCGTCAAGGCTGATTTGCTCGCTTTCCCGGTATTCGAGGAACAGTTCGCCGTCATCGTTGGCCTTCAGCGCATCGGCGACGATCCGTGTCGCGGTGTCCTGATCCAACGTCGAGTCAGCACGCTGAAAGAACAGTAGGTCCGTGGCGGCGAGTGGCGTCATTGCTATTGATCCTCGGCGGCTGGGTTCGGGGCGGCTGTTCCTGCCGTCGAACCGTAAAATGGGGTGCGCCGCACGATTTGACCATGGCCCGCGCCTGGAATCACCCGACGGATTCGCACTCGGCCGACCGGGGAAGGGGCGAAACGGATCGCATGGGCGATCAACACAACCGAGGTCAGCAAGATCGTGGCGCAAATTTGATGCATGATCGCGAGATCAGACGGCACGGCCAGTAGCAATGTGGCCACACCCAGGCTGTACTGCGCCAGGACGGCGCATCCCACGAATGCGACCCGCCAGCCAAGCCGGTCGCGCTGTGGCCAGGCGGCAACCACGACTCCCGACGCCGCCAGCAATGTCAGAGTCGCGAGTAAACGGTGATCGAACTGCACCGCGGGGATGTTCGCGATCAGGTTGCGTACGAACGGTTCAAGATCCGCATAGCCCTCCGGCACCAGTCGGCCATCCATGAGCGGAAATGTGTTGTAGGAAAGCCCGGCATGCAGACCGGCGACGAACCCGCCCGCCACGATCGTCAACGCCACCAGCCCGAGCGTCGCCCACGTAAGGCCTTTCAGGATACGGCTGCACACCACAACCCTTGGAGCGGGCGGCAAGAGCGTGAGCGCCGTCCATAACACGGCAACGTACAATAAAAGTGCCAGCACGAGGTGAGCGACGAGACGCACCGGCGCCACGGCGGTCGCTTCCGGGAAGAACCCGGATTCCACCATGAACCAGCCAACCGCCCCTTGCAGCCCGCCCAACACGAAGAACGTTACCAATCTTGGCGTGAATCGCCGCTCCAGACGGCCGGTCGCGGCAAACCAGATCAGCGGGACAAGGAATGCCGCGCCGATCAGCCGGCCCCAAAAACGATGGACCCACTCAAGCCAGAAGATCCGCTTGAACCCAGCTAGGCCGAGGCCATCGTTCAGTAGGCTGTATTGAGGAATCTGCTGATACAGCGCGAACTGCCGGTGCCATTCCGCGTCGGTCAAGGGCGGGATGGTCCCGGTGACAGGGGCCCACTCCATGATCGACAATCCGGAACCGGAAAGTCTCGTCGCCCCGCCCAGAGCGACCATGACCAGGATCATGCCGGCAATCCCGTATAACCAGATCGCGACCAGCCGCCTCGAGCGAGGCGAACTCGCCCGTTCACCCTTGGGCAGGCCGGGAAAATCGCGGTCGTCGAACGGCATCCATCAATCTTAGACCCGAACGCGCACGCAGGACCACCGCCGTCATGCCGCCTGGCGCGAAAAAACTTACTTCACCATACGAAACAAATGAACTCGTCCTGGCCGAACCATCTGGGCGAGTACTTTCTCGTCGCCGAATTGTTTGAGGTATCAGTGCAATCCTCAACCACGTCCCGGCCGGCCACCGAGCCGTCGATCTATCGCCGCACGGTGCCGCGACAGGTCCCCACGGGCCGGGGGATGACGGGTTTGGTGACCGTGCCAAACGGGTTGGGTGATCGTGCCAACAGGTCAATCAAATTTGGGGTCGGCGTCAGTGGAGAGTGTGGCTCATGCTCGCGTGCCGGACGCGGCCCGTGCGTGCCACCGGATTGGCCGCGACCCGCACCGAATGCAGCTCGCCTTCAAGTTCCCGGCGCCAGAATGAGAGGAACTTTTGCAGTTCCGGATAATCAGGTGCGATATCCATGGCCTGCCAGATATAACTCTGCAGTATCTCCGGGTGATCGGGAAGGCGGTATACAATTTCCGCCGTCGTCAGGCGGTAATCCTTGATGATGGTGACGGGGTTGATCGTGACGGGACCCATACGTGCGAACCCTTTCCCGGAAACAGGTTGATTCTTCGCGCGGTCGCTGCCAACTCCACGCGCGAAACAAAGCATGCCAAGGGAAATCGTTGCAGCGCAACCAAAAAATGACAGCATTTCAATAACTTGGCACTCATCGTGTGCAAGTGCTGCCGAGACTTGACACCGGCTCCGGAGGGCACTAGATCGCTGGCACTCTCACGCAGAGAGTGCTAGCAGCGCCGGGCGGTCGCCTTCGGGGGCCTCGGACGTATGCCAGTTCACCGTCACTCAGGCTGAGATCAACTCAGGAGCGATACGAATGTCTTTTCGTCCATTGCATGACCGCGTCGTGGTCCGCCGGCTCGACGCCGAGGAGAAAACCGCGGGCGGCATCATCATCCCCGACACCGCCAAGGAAAAGCCGATGGAAGGCGAGGTCATCGCGGCAGGCCCAGGTGCTCGCAACGAAGCCGGCGCGCTCGTACCGCTGGATGTGAAGGCCGGCGACCGGATTCTGTTCGGAAAATGGTCCGGTACCGAAGTGAAGCTCGATGGCGAGGATCTCCTGATCATGAAGGAGTCCGACATCATGGGCATCATCACGGTGACCGCGGCACGGAAGAAGGCCGCCTGAACGGCGTTTCGACACGAACTGCTATGACGTTTTGTACAAGGAAAGAACCAAATGGCTGCCAAAGACGTACGATTTGGCGGTGATGCGCGTGCACGCATGCTGCGTGGCGTCGACATCCTCGCCGATGCCGTGAAAGTGACGCTCGGTCCGAAGGGCCGCAACGTCGTGCTCGATAAAAGCTTCGGCGCACCCCGGATCACCAAGGACGGCGTAA
>JBEKGV010000568.1:0-4007 GCA_050012615.1 Acetobacteraceae bacterium
GTTGAGGGCCGATCGTCATCCGGTCCGGCGCCCAATGTCCGTGCGAAAAGGATCAAATAGGGCAGAAACGCCGCCACCAGGAGGTGCTCTCGCTGGCCAAGATCACCCGCCGGAACCAACAGCAGCGCGGTGCCGATCGCCGCGAAGACCGGCAGTCTCGCGGCGAACAACCCGCCGACAGGGCGAAGCAAACACGCGCTCCATCCCGCACAACCGAGGACGATGGCAGCGAAGGCCGGGAGTGCCACGAATTGCGGGTTCACGTCAAACCAGCGGGAAATGGCCAGCGGGATCGCTGACAGCCAGACGATCAGCGGCGGGTTGACCTCGATCACGTCGACATAAAGCTCCCGCCCTGACATCCAGCGGCGGGCGACGTAAAGCAGCCAGGCGATGTCGTCTTTGAGTGGCGACCGGAGCGCGGCGAACATCACCACGGTCAGTACGCCAGTCAGCAGCAGCACGCTGATCGCGTTCGCGGTGGGGCGGGTCGCCCGGGTTTGTGCAAGGCTCATGATGTTAAAACGGGGCGATCCCAGGCGATTGTGGATGTTATAGCCGCGACATGAAAGCCGGGCCAAGTGGCAAATTCATGGTCCGAATTATAGCGACTCGCCGCCTCTGGTTTCCGGTGCCACCATATGCATCTCGATAAGTTGCTGTAAGGTTAATGCCCGCGAACAACGGTGGGTACCATGATCGAGCCGGCCGACGAGCAGCGCCCAACCACTTGCCCGCCGCGACATTCGCGCGGGTCCGGCCGGCCGGCGCGCGCCTGAACGATGCGCGGCCCCGGGCTTTTTGACCTCCAGGTCAACGGTTACGCCGGCGTGGACTTCAACACCACCGAGCTGACGCCGGACGCCCTGGATCACGCGCTTCACGCCATGCTTCGGGCCGGCGTGACCCAATGTCTTCCGACCCTGATCACCGCCGCCGAGGCGGAGCTGACAACCCGTATCCACGCCCTCGATCACGCCATTCGGAGCAGCCGGCTTGGCCCGCTCATGGTTGTGGGCATCCATCTGGAGGGGCCATTCCTCAATCCGACACCCGGCTATGCAGGCTGTCATCCGGCAACGGCGATGGTCCCGCCCGATCACGGTCTGCTCGAACGGATGATCGCGAATAGCGGGACGCGAATCCGGCTGCTGACCCTCGCCCCTGAGCTTCCCGGTTCCACCCCTCTCATCAGGTGGGCAGTCGAACGTGGTATCGGCGTCGCGATGGGCCATACCGCGGCGGACCACGAGACGGTGGCGAGGGCCGCGACCGCCGGGGTTTCGCTCAGCACGCATCTCGGCAACGCGTTGCCGCAACCGCAGCCGAAATTCCTTAATCCAATGATCGCGCAACTGGCCGAGGACCGGCTCGCCGCCAGCTTCATCGCCGACGGGATCCATGTGCCGCCGCACGCTCTGGGCGTACTGTTGCGGGCGAAGGGGCGCGAGCGGAGCATCCTGATCACCGATGCGACGTCGGCGGCCGATGCCCCGCCCGGCATTTACGACTTCGCGGGAATGCGGATCGAGCATGCCGCCGACGGGTCGGTGCGGGAACCGGGCAGCGACGTGCTGGCAGGGTCGGCGCTGCGGCTCGATCAGGCGGTGCGGAATGTCGTTGGGTGGGGGTTCGCCACCGCCGAGCAGGCGATCGGCATGGCCTCAACGCGCCCGGCTGCGCTGTTGGCGGTCGAGTTGGCACCGGAAGCAGTGGAGTGGGACGACAGGTTGATTCCCCGGATCGTAACCGTAGGGGGGATCACCGTTTCAAACCCACCGCGCGGCGGCGACCCGTCTGGATGAGCGCGCTGGTATCCGGGCGAAGCGCCGAACGATCGTACCTAAGCAGGGTTGCACGACAAGTGACACGGACGAATTCGAAATCCTCGTGCTCGCGCAGCCCGGCTCAGAATTTTCCCTGAGCGCAAACCTTCAGGGGGTTACTTAGGCGATTGCAAGCGCCGCCGCGCCTCTTCCATGGCTCGCCAACAGACCATCGATAGATCGCATCGACGTGGATCACGGCGCAGTCGACGACCGCATGAGACTGGCCCTCGAAGGCCATTCCACGGCGTTATTTGTCGCCGTGTCCATAATGCACATGAACTGCCGAATCCACGACGGCAGATCATTACGCGCTCCATCTCTCCGCGGATGCGGTCTGGAGAGTCATTCAGAAAAAATATATTTGCGCTTGTGACCGCATCCGCTCCGGCGCACCGCCCGTAAACACGCCGCGGACATGATCCGTTGAAGCGATCACACAGGAGTTCCCTCATGAAGTACCGTCTCGTCGCCGCAGCGGCGCTCGCCGCGTCATTCAGCCTTCCCGTGCTTGCGCAAACCGTGCAGGTCGGCGGCCAGCCCATGTTCCCGAGCAAGACGATCGTCGCCAACGCGGTCAATTCGGCCGATCACACGACGCTCGTCGCGGCGGTAAAGGCAGCGGGTCTGGTCGACACGCTGAACGGCCCAGGACCGTTTACTGTTTTCGCTCCGGTGAATGCGGCGTTCGCGGCGTTGCCGGCAGGAACGGTCGACACCCTGCTCAAGCCCGAGAACAAGCCGATGCTGACCAAGGTGCTGACCTATCACGTCATCGCGGGCACCTATGACGCCGCGAAGCTGCGTCAACTCATCAAGGCCGGCAATGGTGAAGCGTCATTGAAGACCGTCGAAGGTCAGACGTTGATGTTCTCGATGAACGGTCCGACCAACATCACGGTGCGCGACGGCAAAGGCGATGTCGCCGACATCACCATCACCGATGTGCGCCAGTCCAACGGGGTCATTCACGTGATCGACCACGTGTTGCTCCCGGCGGCCTGATTTTCATTCTGACGGGCGGGTGGCCGACAAAGCCGCCCGCCCGCGTTGGCCTGAATATCAAGCGGGAGGTGTCAATGACGGCAGCGATGAACGCTGCGCCGGTTGATGGCGCACGCGCGACCCGTAGCGTGGTTATCCGAACGACACATTGGCTGAACGCAATCGCGATGACCTGTATGATCGGCAGCGGTTGGCGCATCTATGACGCATCGCCTTTGTTCCCCTTTGCCTTTCCCGCCTCGCTCACGTTCGGCGATTGGCTTGGTGGTGCCCTCGCCATCCACTTCGCGGCGATGTGGCTGCTGGCGGTGAACTTCGCGGTTTACCTCACCTGGTCGCTGGCGACCGGTCATCTGCGCCGTTCCTTTCTTCCCATCCGTGCCGCGGCGTTGCGAGCCGACGCCATCCAGGCGCTGACGTTCCGCCTGACGCACGACCCGGGCCGCTACAACACCGTGCAGAAGTTGCTTTATCTGTTGGTCATCCTCGGGATCTCGGGTGCGATCGTATCGGGGGCGGTACTTTGGAAGCCGGTGCAGTTGCAAGAATTCGCGATACTGATGGGCGGCTACGAGGGTGTCCGCCGCGTCCATTTCGCGGCGATGACCTGGATCGTTTTGTTCGTCGTGATCCACGTGGCGATGGTGGCGATCGTTCCTTCTACCTTGTTGCCGATGCTGACCGGCCGCGGGCCGCGGCGCCCCGTCGAGAAGGGAGGCTGAAATGAACGAGACCAATTTTCAACGTTGGGTCCACAAGCGTCTCGGCCGGCGCGCAATGTTCACCGGTGCGCTGTCTCTCGGAAGCCTTGCCTTGCTCACCGGCTGCGATCTCGAGGACGACGATGCGGTCGATCGCACACTGCTCGCCATCTCGCGCTTCAATGACCGCGTGCAGGCGGCGCTGTTCCGTCAGGACCGTCTCGCACCCACTTACACCGCCGCGGACATCACCGATCCATTTCCGTTCAACGCCTATTATGAAGAGGCGAAGGCCCCCGAGATCGACAGCGTCACATGGCGGCTTGAACTCGCGGGTAGGATCGAGAACAAGACGCCCTGGTCGCTCGGGGCCCTCAATCAGCTGCCGTGGACAACGCAAATCACGCGGCACGTTTGCATCGAGGGGTGGAGCGCCATTGGGCAATGGAGTGGGGTGCCGCTTGGCGACTTTCTG
>JBEKGV010000569.1:0-4007 GCA_050012615.1 Acetobacteraceae bacterium
GCGGCGCGCGCCGTCCCCACTCCCGCGGCGGGCTCGTTATCGTGCTTGGTGGTATTCCGGCCGGCTGCTGCGCGCCGGCCGAGCGGCCAAGCGCGGATGCGCCCAATGCGCCGGCCGTGATTTGGACAAATTGGCGACGTGACGCTGTTTTCATTGCGCGTTTCCTCCACGTATTTTATTTTTGGTAAGGTTATCCAGGCGTCGGCGCATCCTGGCGGAGCAAACCCGCTGTCTTGAGGTCGCTCCACAAAGCGCCCGGGATCGGGTGAGTGAACAGCGGAACGTTCGCGTTGAACTCGGCCGCGTCGCGCGGACCCGGAATGATCGCGCAAACCACCGGATGCGCCAGCGGGAACTGAAACGCGGCCGCCGGAAGCGGCACGCCATGCGCGTCGCACACGGCCTGAATTCGTTTTACCCGTTCGACGATCTCGGCGGGCGCCGGCGCGTAATTCCAGGTGTCGCGGCCTGCCAGGATGCCCGAGTTCAACGGCCCGCCAACAACGATCGAGGCGCCGCGCTTTTCGCACAACGGCAGCAGATCGTCCAACGGTCCTTGTTCCAGCAACGTGTAACGGCCGGCCAACAGAAATGCGTCCCAGTCGCCGAACTCCATCACATCGATGATGACTTGCTTCTCGTTGACCCCCAGACCGAAAGCGCTGCAAACGCCTGTACGCTTCAGTTCCTCCAGCGCCTTGTAGCCGCTGTCGCGCAGGATCTTCAGGTGATGCGCGTTGGCTTCGACGCCGTGTTGATAAACTCCGATGTCATGCACGAACAAGATGTCGACTTTCGCAAGACCTAGCCGCTGGTAGCTGTCCTCGACGGAACGCATGATGCCGTCATACGAATAGTCGTAGACGACTTCAAACGGAAAGCTCGACAACCCGCCATCCTCGGAATGCCCGCCGGCGCGAATCGGTTTCAACAGGCGACCGACTTTCGTTGACAGCACCCATGAACCGCGATCTTCCTCACGCAGAGCGTCACCGACGCGATGTTCCGCCGCGCCGACGCCGTAAAACGGTGCGGTATCCACATAACGAATGCCGGCATCCCATGCGGCGCGCACAATGGCCTGGCCCACGGCCTGACCGATGTTAAAGCGGCGGCCGGCCAACGTCGCCGTACCGAGACCGATTTCCGTCACGCGCAATGAAGTGCGGCCGACCTGACGCGTATTCCAGTTGGGCATGGTTTATCTCCATTCGTTTTGGACCTGAGGCGCATGTCGCGCGGACGGCCGGGGACCCCGGCGGTATTGGTGTTTCCTCAAATTCGTGGTTGAGCGCAGATTACCGGCTCGCCCAGGCAGCCGCCAGGGGGAGCCAACCCGGGAGCCGATCCGGGAGTCGATCCGGTCTGAGGGAGCAAGCCATGGCCTATGAACACATTTTGCTGGAACGCGAGGACGGCGTGGGGATCGTCACCCTCAACCGCCCCGAGAAGCTCAACGCGATGAACCGCAAGCTCGGTGCCGAACTGGGCGATGCGGTCAGGCAACTCAATGCCGATGACGGGATCGGCTGCATCGTCGTGACCGGGTCCGGAGAAAAGGCCTTCTCGGCCGGCGGCGATATCCAGGAACAGCTCAATGACGATAAGCGCTATACCCAGGAAGAACTGGACAGAATGGGCAACCCGCGGCGCAGCTATGAGATCGCCGCGAGCGCCAAGCCGACGATCGGGATGATGAACGGCCTC
The DNA here is from genome assembly GCA_050012615.1 of Acetobacteraceae bacterium. GTDB lineage: Bacteria > Pseudomonadota > Alphaproteobacteria > Acetobacterales > Acetobacteraceae > Rhodopila. The sequence goes on from JBEKGV010000569.1 coordinate 1,708, forward strand.
GCTTATGGTGGCGCGGCGGTGCTGTCGTCGTCGCTCGACATGCGGATCGGTTGCGAGGGCACGAAGTTCCGCTTCCTTGCCGCCGCCTACGGCCGCATCAATTCCACCTGGTCGCTGGGCTGTCAGATCGGCTGGCCGATGGCGAAGGAACTGTTGTTCTCCGCCCGGATCGTGGACGCCGAGGAAGCGTATCGCATTGGGCTGCTGAACCACCTCGTGCCGCGCGCGCAACTACGGACGAAGACGATGGAGTTGGCGAAGATGATCGCCGGCAACCATCGCGGCGCGGTGATGGGGATCAAAGCGTTGCTGCTGCAGCAACGGGGCGAGAGCCAGGAAGCGCAGTGGCAGGCCGAGCACGAATACACCACGAAGGTGATGCGCGGTGCCAAGGCCAAGGATGCATTCCCGGAGTTCCTGGCGCGTAAGGGAATTTCGGCGGCGTAGGGTGTTCCTTCGTCGTAGCGCTTGCCCGATCAGGTCGGGTGAGGGCCATGACGATAAAGGCAAGAGTTAATCAATTCGCCGATCGATGTGATAACAATCGCCGGATTGATTGAACTATCGGCACGGTCCCCCAACCCGTCATCACCGGGCTTGACCCGGTGATCTGTCGCGGCACTGTGCGGCGGTGGATGGCCGGCCAAGACGTGGTCGACGACTGTGCAACAATCTCACCCCATTGGTTGATCAGAATGAATTCCCTAACCGCCCGACGCGAGCTGTAACGGCTTCTCCACCACGCGGTCCTGAGCGCGGAACCACAGCCGGATCGTGACGCGAGGCGACGTCAGCGTCCCATCCTGTGCCTGCAACTGCACAAGGTGAGAGTTGTTGTCGTCAAAACGAAACCGGCCCGCTTCGTCCGAGCGAGTCTGTGCCTTCTCCACCTGAGTCACGAAATCATGCGCGAACAACGTCACCGTGGCGCCGGCTACCGGCTTGCCCGCCGCGTCGACGACGCTGCCTTCCAGTAACCCATGCGCATGCAGCGCCACATAAGCGTTCCATCCACCGATCGCGATGGTCAGGATGATCGGCACGACGACGAACCGGCTCAACAGGATGCGGCGCCAGTTCATCCCTTCGTCGCTCCCGTGGTCAGGCCGCGCATGAAGGCGGACTGCGCCATGAGAAACACCAAAAGCCCCGGTGCCAGCACCATCACCACGAAGGCATAGAGCGCGCCCGTGGTATCCTCCATGTAGGACAGGAAGCGGGCCAGTCCCAACGGCAGAGTCTGCATGTCCTGAGATCGCGTGATGATCAGCGGCCAAAGAAAATTGTTCCACGACCAAATGAACGACAGCACGACATTGGTGGCGATCGCCGGCGTCGACAGTGGCAGCATTACGCGCAGCAGGATCCGCACGTCGCCCAGACCATCGATGCGCGCGGCATCGATCAACGACCGCGGCACCGCGTCGAAGCTCGCCTTGAAGATGAAGATGCAAACGATGGTGGAAAGCAGCGGCAGAGCCAGGCCCAGATAGGAATTCAGCAAATCCAGGTGAGCGGTGATGAGATAGGCCGGGATGATCGTGGCCTGGAACGGGATCAAGGTGCAGGAGAGCAGCAGCACGATGACTGAACGGCGGCCGATGAACGGCAAGGTCAGCGCGTACCCGGCGATCGCGTTCAATACCAAATTGCCCGCCACGGCGATCAGCGAGACGACGACGCTATTAAACAGATAACGCGGAAACGGGATCAGGTACCAAACATCGACAAAGTTGAACAGTTGCGGCCGCTCCGGCAACAGATGCGGCGGATAGGCATATATGTTCTCGCTGGTGATCGCGGTCTTCAACACCCAATAAAACGGCGCCAACATGATAATCGAGATCGCCACCAGCGCGGCGTGCCGAGGCCATAGCAAGAGCCGGTCGCGGTGCGTCACTCGATCGCTCCCGCATTACCGCCGACCGCCCGGTGAGCGATCCAGGTCAATACCAACAACATCGCGAACTGAGCGACCGTCAGCGCGGCGGCGTAGTCGAAGCGGGTGGCACCGAACGCCTGTTTGTAGATGTAGGTGATCAGCAACTCGGTCGCGTGACCGGGCCCGCCGTTGGTCATCACGTAAATCAGGTCGAAGGCGGAAAACGAATTGAGGATGCCGATCACGACGCACAGGAACAGCGCCGGACGCAGCATGGGCAGCGTGATACGAAAGAACCGTGCGCGCGCCGGGGCTCCGTCCACACGGGCGGCCTCGTACAGATGCGGTGGGATGTTTTGCAGGCCAGACAGCAGAACGATCATGAAAAAGCCAAGCACCTGCCACGTGTTCGCGACGA
>JBEKGV010000570.1:0-4001 GCA_050012615.1 Acetobacteraceae bacterium
TCGGCACCATCGTTTTGCATATCACACCGGAAGCGGCGGCGGGTGGTCCGTTGGCTCTGGTGGAAAGCGGCGACCGGATCCGGTTGTCGGTGAAGCAACGGTCGCTCGACCTCCTGGTCGATGAATCGACCCTCGCGAAACGCCGCGCCAGGTGGGCGCCACCCCCGAAACCGGCCCGGGGCTGGGATCGTCTCATCGCCGAGCAGGTCCTGCAGGCCGATGAGGGCTGCGATCTGGCGATCATGCGGCCGGCGCCGGATTGAATATCCGGCCTCTCGATCATCCGCCGAAATCTGATAGCCTGTGTCGTCCAACCCTGGAGGATGGCGCATGAATGCGATGGTCGATGTCCATGAGAATGCCGGGCCGGCGGAGCGCCGCCGCATTCGTACCGGTGCCTTCACGGGTCCGACCTCCGGCCTCGCACCCGGCAATGTGCAGGCCAATCTTGTGGTGCTGCCCAGAAACCTCGCGCATGATTTTCTGCGGTTCGCTCAGGCGAACCCGCGGCCCTGCCCAGTACTGGCGGTGTCGGAGGAAGGGTCGCCGCACTTCCCCAACCTCGGCCAAGATCTCGACATTCGCACGGACCTGCCGCGCTACCGAGTCTGGCGCCATGGAGAACTCGTCGAGGAACCGCACGACGTCATCCACGTCTGGCGCGGCGATCTGGTGGGCTTCGCGCTTGGCTGCTCCTTCTCGTTCGAGGAGGCGTTGATGGCCGACGGCATCGAGGTTCGCCATATCGCTCTGAATTGCAATGTGCCGATGTATCGTACTAACATTCCCTGTGTTCCGGCGGGTGTTTTCTCAGGGCCGATGGTGGTGTCGATGCGGCCGATGAAGCCGGCCGACGCGATCAGGGCGGTGCAGATCACCTCGCGCTTTCCCTCGGTGCACGGCGCACCTGTGCATCTCGGGATGCCGGACCGGATCGGGATCAAGGACATCGGCAAACCCGACTATGGTGACGCGGTGCCCATTGGCTCCGATGAATTGCCGGTGTTCTGGGCTTGCGGCGTCACGCCGCAGGCAGTGATCGCTGAGGTGAAGCCAGAGTTTTGTATCACGCACGCGCCGGGCAGCATGCTGATCACCGATTTGCGAAACACCAAACTCGCCGTGTTGTAACCTCCGGTGCGAGAACGTATCGACCAAATCGAGACTTTGATCCAGCAGGAGGTCGGCCGCGGCGCGACCGCTATGTTCGCTGCCTCCGCTGGTGGGTTGTGGCAGGCGGTCTCCGCCCTGTCGGCCGCGAAGCCGCGCCATGTCGGGATACTTACCGGGTTTTTCGTGCCGCACGGGACGCCTCCGGCCGCGGAGACGGACGGTCCGGCGGGCGCTGCATTACTCGCGCTGGCGTTGTCGCGGATCGGTGTGCGGTGCCGGATGTTGACGGACGAAGTCTGTCGTTCCGCCTGTGAGGCCGCTCTGGCGGGCGCTGGCGTGACAGGAGTCGCGATCGATGCTGTCGCGTCCAACGCGCCATTGGATATTCTGATCGACGCCTGGCGCTCGCATGGCATTGACTGGATGATCGCGATCGAGCGCTGCGGTGCTGGCGTCGATGGCCGGCCGCGCAATATGCGGGGCGAGGATGTCGGCGCCTATGCGGCCCCCTTGGATCGCTTTTTCGTCGCCGGGCCGTGGCGCACGATCGCCATAGGCGACGGCGGGAACGAGGTCGGCATGGGCTCTTTGCCGGCCGGACTGATCGCTCGCGAGATGCCCCTTGGGGCGAAGATCGCATGTGTGACGCCGGCGGATCATCTGATCACCGCCGGGGTGTCGCATTGGGGCGCTTACGGGTTGATCGCGGGGTTAGCCCTGAGTGAGCCGGCGTGGCGGGAGACGTTACTTGCCTGTCTCGACCCGGCGATCGACAGGCGCATTATCGAGACGTTGGTGACCCGAGGCCCAGCGGTGGATGGCGTCACGTTGGGGCGGACGATGACGATCGATGGATTCGATCTGTCGGTGCACGAGGCGAAGCTCGAACGGGTGCGGGAGTGCGTCGCGAAGACGTTTTGACTACGCAAGGGTAATATTTTCAGGGCCCGCCGGCGATTGGTAATATTGGTGAATCGAAGCGATATCCAGTTGTTGGTCCCGTCCGCCCGCGCTCTGATTTCGCGCCTCTGGCTTTCTGACTTCTTCCCAATTGAATCGATGTTGATGGGCGCGGGTGGCCCCAACAGAGTGGCACATCGCCAGGCCAGCGTGTGGAACGCCGAACGCGATTCATTTGGGAGAAGCCAGAAAGCCAGAGACCCTTCCATTAGCGAGATCCCGCTTCGCTCGCGGCGTCCAGCCGATCGGAGACTGGCTCAGATCGAGGAATGTGAAATCGTTTGACGCGATTTCCCCGATGCGCGACATGACGGCACTCCTGCCTTAGACATTTCTTCTCAGGAGCGTGTGGCCCATGGACTCCTCTTTCGATGTTTCCCTCGAATTTACCCTCGCCGAGGAAGGCGGATTTATCGACCATCCCACCGATCCACGTTTCGCCACCAACTTTGGCATTACGCTTGCCCGTCTGCGCCGCTTCCTCCGCGATCCCACTCTTGGAAGGGATGACATCAGGCACGTGTCATGCGCGACAGTGCGCGCGGTCTACATCGCCGATTTCTGGAACCGCGTGCGCTGCGATGCCTTGCCGCCCGGCGTCGATCTCATGATGTTCGACCAGGCGGTCAACGCCGGTCCCGATCGCGCCGGCCGGGCTCTGCAGCTCGCCGTCGGGCAGAAACGCGCCGACGTCGATGGAGCGGTCGGTCCGGATACGATGAGCCGCGTCGCTCTGGCGGACACGTTGACGCTGCTGGACGCCGTGACCGCGATGCAGCGCACAAGCTATCGGCAGATGGCCGCGTTCGGGCTATTCGGCGACGGCTGGCTGGCGCGGCTCGATCGGCGACGGACCAAGGCGTTGGAGTTGATGGCGCTGGCCGAACCGGTCAGCCGGCGGTGATCTCCTGCACGACGTCGAAGCCCTCGAACTCCGGATGACCTTGATAAAGCGGCTTATTACCGCCGGCACCGCGATGCGCGAGGCGGAAGGCCTCCGATGTCGTCCAGGCCTCGAAATCCGCCCGGGACGCCCAGATGGTGTGGGAGGCGAACAGCGTGTGATCCTCCCGCTCCGGACCGCGCAACAGATGGAATGTGACGAAACCCGGAACATCGCGAAGATGCGTGTCTCGGGACGTCCAGACCGTCTCGAAATCGGCCTCTGATCCGCGGAGAACGCGGAAGCGATTCATGGCGATGAACATGGCCGCACCTGCAGTGGTTGGGGGCGGGAGGATGCGGCAAAACGCAAATTTGGTCGAGACATCGAATGCGCTATCCTGCGCGCCGGAGCCAATCGGAGGACGCCATGGGCCGCATCGATGAAACTCGCCCGTTTCTGGCCGTGCACATCGCGGTGCTGACCGTATCGGACACGCGGACATTGGAGACCGATACGTCGGGCGCGACGTTGGCGGAGCGGATCGTCAAATCCGGCCACGCGGTCGCGGTGCGGGCGATCGAAAAGGACGACTCTGGCGCGATCGAGGTGTTGCTGCGGCGTTGGATCGCCGACCCGTCCATCGACGTGGTCATCACCACCGGCGGCACCGGCATCACCGGCCGCGACGTGACCCCCGAGGCGTTCGAACGCGTGCTGGAGAAGAAGATCGAGGGGTTCGGCGAATTGTTCCGGATGTTGAGCTATCAGAAGATCGGCACCTCAACGATCCAGTCTCGCGCGATGGGCGGCGTCGCCGGCGGCACTTACCTGTTCGCGCTGCCCGGCAGCACCGGCGCGGTGAAGGATGGTTGGGACGATATCCTGGTGAACCAGCTGGATAACCGATTCCGGCCGTGCAATTTGGTGGAGTTGATGCCGCGGTTGCAGGAGCATCTTAAGCCGGTGGCGGAGTAACGGCAACCGGAAGGAATTCAGGGTAGTGACGCGCGTCACTACCGAATTCAGACTAATCGACGAATAA
>JBEKGV010000571.1:0-3999 GCA_050012615.1 Acetobacteraceae bacterium
CTTTCCCGGCGACGGTGAAGCTTGCCCAGGGGCCGAAGGCGTCGCGGCCGGCGGCGTCGGCCCAGGACGGGCGAGGCCATTTGGTGCTCAGATCGAAGGTGGCCTGGTCGAGTCCGATAGCGGTATCAAGACCGACGGCGGCCGAAAGGTCGGCTCCTTCGAGATGCGCTCCCGTGAAAACGGCGCCTGTGAAATCAAACTTTGCGAGGTTCTGGTCCCGGAGATCGCATCGGCGGAGGTCTCCGTGCCGAAAAGCTTTGGTTGGATCCAGGCCCGCGATTCGAACAAGATCCGTAAACCCGCCCGCCTTCACGGCGAGAAGCTTCTCAACTCTCACCCAAACGTCGGGGGTCAAGGTCATTCGGCGACTTTCTTCGTCATGCGGCGCCGCGCCAGGATAACCCGTCCGAGATTGTCTCGCTTGTGCTTGTCCAGAATGAGTGCCTTCAGCACCGCGTCCCTGGTTTCTTCATGGATTGTCGTGGATGCGGGCGTCCCGCTGGTCGTCGCAACGGTCGTAACGTCGATGTCTGTCGGCCACGCCGAAACTCGCGCGGTCAGCGGCGGACCGCCCTCGATCGCAGGTCGGACAATAGCAATGATCTCGTCTTTTTCGAGGACATGCCCCCGGAGACACCCATCGGTCCTGGGCCCGTGGACCTTTGTGCTTCCCGCTTCTCGGGTGAAATTTTCGTTTGGCAGGCGTTCGCTGTCCCCGATCAGCATTCCGTCCGCGATTTGATAGCTCGTCACCGGAATATCCAAATACGCTGAATGTAATTGAAACGTAAGCTCACCGCCCTGCCACGGCCGGCGTGCGGTGCCGAATATCAGGGTGGCCGGCAGCTTGTATCGATCGGTTGCATCGTTGAACGGGATAGGCTCCTCCAACGCGAATTCGATAAGCCCGTCGAAGGGGTCGTCACGCAGCAATTTCCATTGAACGACCGGCCGGGCCGCCACAGGCAGCGTTGTCGAGCGAGCGAGACGCCGGTGCCATGCATCCTGCCAGGCTTGTTCAAGTTCTTTCCAATCTCGTTTGTCCGCAAGGTCACTCTCGGCGTGCGGGAAAAACACGAGCAGAAACGCGTCCCGCGCCGAAGGCAGCGGCACAACCCGGCGGTTTCGCCAGTTCGCCAGCGTTTCGCCATCGATCGAATGGCCCGCGTTATCCATCGCGTCACGGAATGGCTTCGGGGTCCACCGATGGACCTTGTCAGCGCGTCGCGGCGGCATCCCTCGGCCCGCATCAAAGTGAACGCGAAACAGGTCAAAGAATCGGGCGTTCGACGAAGAGTCCGAATTCGGGGAATTCGCCATGTTCCAACTCCCTGGCGCCGGGAGGAAGGTCGAAATTCGCCCTTGTAACGAAACAAGGAGCAAAAGCGATGCGCACCCCGGACACCCACTGCAAATGCTACCTGACAATCACCGCCGCATACGGAGTAATCGCCGGTCTGGCACTCGTCAAACTCGGGCTGCTGCTCAGCCTGCCAGAAGTCGTCCTGTTCGCCGCTTACCTCCGTCTGGCGGTGCGACATTGGATAAAACGGTGAGTACCTACGCCGCCGCCAGCGCCCGCCACACCCGCTCCGATGTCGCCGGCATGTCGATCGAGGTAACGCCATCGACGCTCAGCGCGTCAATGATCGCATTGATCAGTGCCGGGGGACTGCCAACCGCGCCCGCCTCACCCGCGCCCTTCACGCCGAGGGGATTGGTGGCGCAGGGGATCTCCAGCAGGTCGACCTCGACATCGGGCAGGTTGTCAGCGCGAGGAAGCGCGTAATCCATGAAGCTGCCGGACAAAAGCTGCCCGGAGTCCGGATCGAACACGGTATGTTCCAGGATCGCCTGGCCCAGACCTTGCGCCACACCTCCGGCCACCTGACCGCGCACGATCAGCGGGTTCACCGTTGTGCCAAAATCGTCACAAACGATATAGCGGACAACCGTCGTCACGCCGGTTTCCGGGTCGATCTCTACCTCCGCCATATGGCAGCCATTGGGAAACGTGTGGTGATCGATCGCGGCGACCTCGGCGGTATCGAGCGTGATCGCCTGTTGTCCGGCGGCTGCTTTCCGCCGCTGCGTCGTGGCGAGGCTGATGATGTCAATGGTGCGATCGGTGCCCACAATCGAGAACATGCCGTCCGAGAACCTGATGTCGGCAACAGCGGCCTCCATCGCCTCGGCCGCGGCCTGCTTACCCTTTTCGATGACGGAATCAGCGGTTTTCACGATCGCCTGGCCTTCCGAGTAAAGGCTGCGGGCGCCGCCGGTACCGCCTCCGGCCGGGATCGTATCGGTGTCGCCCTGACGCACCCGGATCTTTTCGCCATCGATCCCAAGCCGGTTGGCGGTCAGTTGAACATAGGCCGTCTCGTGGCCCTGGCCGGTGGATTGCGTGCCGACATAGACATCGACGAAGCCATCGTCAGCGAAACGGATTTCCGCGCGTTCGGTCGGATCGCCGCCGGTTGCCTCCAGGTAATACGCAAGGCCCAGTCCGCGGCGCTTGCCGCGGGAGGCGGCGGCGGCGCGGCGGGCGGCGAAACCGGAATAGTCCATTTTCTTCAATGCCGCGTCGAGTACGACCTGGAAGTCGCCGCTGTCATAAGTCTTGCCAACCGGCGTCGAATGCGGCATCGCCGAGGGCGGCACCATGTTGCGGCGCCGCAGCTCGATGCGGTCGATGTTCAGTTCGCGCGCGGCGGCGTCGACGAGACGCTCCACCAGATAGTTGGCCTCGGGGCGGCCCGCGCCGCGGTACGCGTCGACCGGGATCGTGTTGGTGAAGACACCCAAAATGTTCGCGTAGATGGCTTTGAAGCCGTAAACGCTGGACAGCACGCTGGTGCCGGCGAAGGTCGGAATATAGGGCGCGAAGGTCGACAGATACGCACCCATGTTGGAAATGTTGCGGGTCCGCAGCGCGAGGAATTTGCCGCCGGCGTCGATCGCCAGTTCGCCGGTGGTGATGTTGTCGCGGCCCTGGGTGTCACAGAGGAACGCTTCCGCGCGATCAGCCGCCCATTTGACCGGCCGGCCCAGAGCGCGGGCGGCGAAACAGGTCAGCACGTGCTCGGCATACAGAAAAAGCTTCATACCGAACCCGCCGCCGACATCGGGCGTGACAATACGGAAACTTTCCGGATCGGCATTGAACAGCGGGCCGATCAGTGCCTTGATCAACCAGCCGCCCTGCGTGTTGGCATAGAGCGTCCAGCGTCCGCTGGCCTCGTCGTAATCGGCGATCGCGGCGCGCGCCTCCATCGAGGCGACGACGATCCGGTTGTTGACCACCGTCAGGGTCGTCACATGTGCTGCTTTGGCGAATTCCGCCTCGGTCGCGGCTTTGTCGCCGATTTCCCAGTCGAACACGGTGTTGTTCTTCACGCCCGGCCAGACGGCGGAGGCACCCGCGTCCATCGCGGTGGCGAGGTCGGTGGCCGAAGGCAGGACATCGTAATCGACCCGCACCAGTTCGGCGGCATCGCGTGCCTTCTTGGCGGTTTCGGCGACGACGAAGGCAACGGGATCGCCGACGTGGTGGACAGCGCCCTCGGCCAGGACCGGATGCGCGGGACTGGCCATGTCGGAGCCGTCCTTGTTCTGCACCGGCGCGGCGCACGGCAACGTGCCGAGGCCGGCGGCCTTCAGGTCGGCCGCGGTGAAGATGGCTCGGACGCCAGGAGCGGTTCGCGCGTCCGTCGTATCGACGGACCTGATCCCGGCGGCCGCATGCGGGCTGCGCACCACGATCCCTTGCAGCATGCCGGGCAGCACGATGTCGTCGGTGTAGCGGCCCATGCCTTTGAGGAGTCTCGGATCCTCGACCCGGCGAACGGGTTGCGCGAGGCCGAATTTCGTCGTGGCCATGGTCGGGTCTCCGGTTGCTGGAACGAGCATGCCCGGTTCCCGAGGGATGGGCCAAGGGGGTTGCCGGGTGCGCGGCGATGCCGCGATCGCACCGGCTCCGATTATTTTTTATATGAA
>JBEKGV010000572.1:0-3995 GCA_050012615.1 Acetobacteraceae bacterium
GTGGACCGGCCGCGCGCCGTTGCTGGAGGAAGAACTCGCGCTGGCCAATATCGCGCTCGACTTGATCGGCCAGGCACGTGCGCTCTACCAGGCGGCCGGCGAACTGATCGGTCATTCCGAGGACGAACTGGCGTATCTCCGCGATCCGCCGGCGTTCCGCAACGCATTGATCATGGAGCTGCCGAACGGCGATTTCGCGTTCACGATCGCTCGGCTGTTTCTTGTTTCGGTCGCGTCCGATCAGAAATGGCGCACCGGATTCGACGATGCGGCGCTCTCGGCGGTCGCCGAAAAAGCGATGAAGGAGACTGCGTATCACGTTCGCCATGCCGCCGAGTGGCTGATCCGGCTTGGCGACGGAACCGCGGAATCCCATCGGCGCGCGCAGGATGCGGTGGATACGCTATGGCCGTTCACTGGCGAAATGACCGAGATCCGTTCGGATGCCCGCCTCCTTTGGCTCCACGCCGTCGAACCGGTGCTGAAACGGGCAAGGTTACGGCAGCCGGAGGATGGCTGGATGCAAAGCGGCGGCCGGGATGGCCGGCACACCGAGCATCTCGGGCATCTGCTCGCCGAAATGCAGATATTGCCGCGAACCTATCCCGGTGCGACGTGGTGACGAACGACGCATTGCTCGAGCGTGCGCGCGCGGCGGCCGCTTCGGTGACCGATCCCGAGTTGCCGCCTCTGACGATCGACGAACTCGGCATACTGAGAGACGTGCGGATGGACGGCGGCACTGTCGAAGTCGCAATCACGCCGACCTATTCCGGCTGTCCGGCGATGATGGAGATCAAGAGCGCGATCGAAACGGCAGTGCGGGAGTCGGGAGCGGAAAAGGTGCGTGTGAGACTCGTTCTGACACCGGCATGGACCAGCGATTGGCTGACCGACAGCGCGAGGCGGAAGCTGTTGGATCTCGGGATCGTGCCGCCTGATCGCGCGAGCGGCGCTGAAGAGTTGTTTGGACGGGTCAGTGTGCGCTGTCCGCGATGCCATTCGGGGAACACGGAACGGATCAGTGCCTTTGGGTCGACCGCGTGTAAGGCGCTTCACCGTTGCCTGAACTGCCGCGAGCCGTTCGAGGCGTTCAAGTGCCATTGATTGGAACGTGCGGGTTTTGCACAGCGAGTAAGGCACGTCATCACCGTCCCCCGACTTGATCGGGGGATCACCCGGTGATCTCTCGCGGCACTGTGCGGCGATAGATGGCCGGCTCGGGGCCGGCCATGACGTGGCTGACGCGCGGGGTTCAGGTTGACCTGGGCACGAGGCGCTCAACTATCATTCACTACTCCGTGGTTCTCTGTGCACCTTCGTGACCTCCGTGTTGAAAGCCTTGCTTTAATCACGCCGCGATCGGCGAAACAAATCGCATCGCGGCGGTGCGCAACGTCTCCATCATCACCTCGGCGATCGCCGCCGCCATCAGCGGAGCGACCGCGTTGCCGATCTGCCGAAACGCGGGGTTCATCGTGCCTTCGAAGACAAACCCATCGGGAAACCCTTGCAGACGCGCCGCCTCGCGCACCGAGATCGTGCGCGCCTGGTCGGAATCCCAATGAATATGACTGTAAGTGTCCTTTCCGATATGCGCCATGAGCGTCCGCACCGGCTGATCGGCTTCCAGCTTCCACCACCGGTTGGGAAACTTGCCCACGTCGTAAGGCGGCACCATGCGCGAGACCAGCTCCCGGTAGGCGGTGGTTCCCTCAGCCATGCCGCGCCTCGCCGCTTCCCGCGCAGCGAGTAAACGTGCCGTCGCATGCGCTTCAGGATATTCCGCTCCCGCTCGCATCGCGCGGAAAATCGGCACGTCCCTGGGCAGGGCGCGGATCACATGGTCATAAACCCCCTCTCCCGCCTCGAAACCAGGCCAACGCCGCATCGTCGCCGTGTAGGCCGAGAAATCTTCCGCCGCCGCGTAGCGGGACAATTCGGAAAACCGCCGCGCACCCCGCCTGACCGAATCACCCCGGATCGCAGACAGGTCCCCGATCGCTTCCCGCGCCGTCACGGGCCCTGGCAGGCTTTCATCGCCCAGGTCGGCGGCGACATAACCGGCTGCTCCGGAACGATCCACATGCCGCAGCGCCACCGCGCGCGTGCCGGCGTAGCCTCGAGGCAAACGCATGAACCGTGTGGCGCGCGGAAATCGCACCGTCACCGCGAGTTCCTTACGCCAGGCGATCAGGAACACCCGGTCCCGCATCTGCGGGCAGCCGTGAAACGCACTGTTGATCAGCGAATATCGCGCATCGTAGCCGAGCCCTTCCAGCGCATCCACCATCTCCTCGACAACGTTGTGATGTCCGTAATGCAGGATATCCGGCACGTTCTCGACCAGTAGAGCAAGCGGCCGCAGGGCCTTCACCCAGGCGAGGTAACGCAAATACAAATTTCCGCGCGCATCGACCTTGAACGCCGCCGGATGATCCGCGACCTCGCGCAATTTCGCTCGTCCCACCCGCGCGTAGGCCTGGCACGGCGGCCCGCCCACCAGAACGTCGACCTGGTCCAACCCCAGTACGTCGGGATCGGTGCGGGTTATGTCGCGTGGCAGGGTGTGACATTCGATATCGTGGGGATGAAAGTTCCGTGCGTGCGTCCGTGCCGCCAGCGGATCGATTTCCACCGCGCCGTCAATCCGAAACCCGGCAAACTGGAAGCCAAGCGACAGGCCGCCCGCGCCGGCGAACAAATCCAACACCCTCGGCGGTTCGCCGTTCGCTATTCGTGACAATTGTTCGCGCAAAGCGGGGTGGCCGCGCAAAACGGGGTCGACACGTCTCATCCAAGAAACGATCGTAGGCGCGCGGCCAGTCCGGCCAGATCCTTCACCTCGCACTCCCACAGCACGAGGACGGACCAGCCCGCATCGCCCAGCGCGGTCAGATTGCGTTCATCACGCTCGACATTGCGGGTCAGCTTGGCGGCCCACCAGTCAGCCCGCACCTTTGGCGACACCGCGTTGCGACAGGCGGGATTGGAATGGCGATGCCAGAAGCAGCCTCGCACCTCGACGATTTTTCGTCGCGCGGGCAGCACGATGTCGGGCGTGCCCGGCAAGTCGCGGCGATGCACTCGGAACCGGTATCCCATGCCGTGCAGCAATCGCCGCACGAGCAGTTCCGGGGCCGTGTCTTTGCCAGCCACAGCCGCGAGGTTGCGGCGCCGGGCGGGCGGGACATCATCGAAAGCGGGGCGGACAAGGGGCGACTCGGACATTGCGCATGAGCATACCCCAGTCGTCGGATTCCGGCAGGGCGCTCGCGTGAGGGTGCCTGCCGCGATTGATCCCCGGGTCGAGCCCGGGGATGACGAAAAGAGCGCCGGCGATGACGAAAAAAGTGCCGGGGATGACGAGGAAGAGGCGTTACTCTTCTTCGAACGCCTGGTCAGACAGGTCGATCGGCTTAAGCGACGGATCGGGCGGGATCGCCAGACGGGTGGCGCTGCCGATGGTGACAAGGTCAGGGAGACGTTGTGCCCGCATGCTGGCGGCGAAACCGTGGCAGGCGCGGCTCCACGCCTCGCCGGTCGCGTATTCGATGTGCGCCGGCTCGTCCGGCGCCCCCTCCATCGTCGCCTGCCCTCCTGGGCCGATGAAGATGCTGGCGATGACGGCACCATCGGCTGAACGGAGTTTCACGACCGCCGGTTGGCCCGACCGATTATCGATCGACAGCCTGGCGTGGCCCGGTATGGCCCGCGTCATCACTTCGCCGTTCGCGGGCGTGGGACCAGCGTTATAGCTGCACCATGCCCGCGTCGCGGCCGCCGTGTCGCCCGGGGTCAGTCGCGCCGCCTCGATGAAGCCGTTGGTGCTGTCGGTGACCTTCACCTCCACCAGCCCGTTCGCCTTATACAGGCGCAACCCCTGCACGGCGGTGAACGGCGGTAGGGTCCCCCAGGGCAACAGCGAGCGTCTCCCATCGTCGGCGCGCCACAGTGTCGCCGGGCTGGACGTCGGCACGATGTAGAAATTCGGC
>JBEKGV010000573.1:0-3989 GCA_050012615.1 Acetobacteraceae bacterium
TCCTCAGCGTCTTCGGGCATGACTCCAATTACCAGACATCACGGCGCCTGTCGCGTGGTTAGAGGCAGTTCCATCTGGCGCGGATCAGACACATGCATTTCGCGCCGCCAAGTATGGTCCCGTGCTGGCCTGGCTGGCAACCTGCGTTGCCCTTCCTCCACCATCTGACCGGTACGTCAGGCGCTTGCCGACGATAACGGCCAACGCGCGTTCAAACCGAGCCATGTCATCGAAGCCGGTCTTAATCCGGTAGGAGTAGCGGAAGCTGAACTCCGCCAGGTACCGTTTCAGGCGCGCCTCGGACACGTGCTGGTACATAATTGCCGGGCCAACTGTAACAGCACGGTGCCGCGACAGGTCCTCCGGACAAGCCGGGGATGACAGGTCTGCGGTACGGGGGGCCGGCCATGACGTCCGAACGGTAACCCGTGCATCACTCAGTCGAGCAACCCGCCAGCCACCATTCTGGCGCGTGAGGCCACCATCGCCTCGGCCACCGCCAGCGCCGCCGCGAGGGCCCGCCGGCCCGCTGCCGCGCCAACCAAAACCGGCGCGCCATCCAACACCGATTCATAAAATGCCGCGTGCTCGGCGGCGAGCGAGTCATGATCTTCCCACGACGCTTCCTCGATGCCGAAGCCCGCGACGCCGGGCACCGGCTGGCCAATCCCGCGCCCGATGGCCGTCAGTTTTCGCGACGCGAAATCGGCGGCGAGATAAGTGTCGCGAGCGAAAATCCGCATCCGGCGCTCGGTGCGGATCGACACCCGGCTGGCGGTGATCGTCGCCACGGCGCCATTGGCGAAGCGCAGACGCGCGTTGGAGATGTCCTCGAACGCGCTGGCGATCGGCGCGCCCACCGCGTCGACCGTTTCAATCGGACTGTCGACCAGGGCCAGCACCAGATCGAGATCGTGGATCATCAAATCGAGGATCACCGACACGTCCGTGCCCCTCGGCTTGAACGGGGCGATCCGCACCGCCTCGATATAAAGCGGCGACCGGGTCCGAGCGGACAGGGCGCGATACGCCGCCGAGAACCTCTCCAGATGACCGACCTGCAGCACAAGAGCGTTGGTCCGGGCCAACGCGTCCAACTCGTCGGCCTGCGCCAGACTGGCGGCGATCGGCTTTTCAACCAGGACATGCTTGCCGGCGCGCAACGCCGCGGCGGCGAGTTGATGATGCGCGTCCGCCGGGGCCGCGATGATCAATGCGTCGATGACCAGCAGCAATGACTCGAACGACATGTCCGGCGCGCCGGCCTCCCAGCCGACGGTTTTCGCCCGTTCGGTATCGGGATCGTAAATTCCAGCGAGAGTGGCGCGGTCGGAGGCAGCGACCTTCAACGCGTGATAGCGGCCAAAATGACCGGCGCCTGCGATACCAATGCGGACGAGCCCATGCGGGCGGGATGGGACGGACATGCGCGACTCGACGCTGTTCGGGACAGCATAGCCGGATCCATGTCTGGCGAGGAGACAGCAAGGGTTCGTGGCGCCCGGGGAGCCGCGATTTTAGGATATGCCTGGGCACGGGAACTGTGTTACACTGCGTAACGTGCTTGACTCCGAGGTAGCATTCCCGCGGGCAAAGCGATTTTCGCTGGCCGGCCGGAGCCCTCGCGGGAAATATCACATGACAAAACAATAACGGGTTCCGATAGCGGAGTGTCCGCCCCGCGGGACTGTATTTGGGAGGGTGTTGATGGACGACCTGATTGAAAAATCGGCCATGCGGAAGATTTATATCCGCCTGCTGCCGTTTGCGGTCCTGAGCTATTTCCTGGCGTACATTGACAGGATCAACGGCAGTTTCGCCGCTTTGACGATGCGCGGCGATCTCGGCATGTC
Source organism: Acetobacteraceae bacterium (assembly GCA_050012615.1). Taxonomy (GTDB): domain Bacteria; phylum Pseudomonadota; class Alphaproteobacteria; order Acetobacterales; family Acetobacteraceae; genus Rhodopila. The sequence continues at coordinate 1,854 of JBEKGV010000573.1, forward strand.
GGCAACGGCTTATGGCTTCGCGGTCGGCACTTTCTACTGGGGCTACTTCATCTTCGAAGTTCCCAGCAACATCATCATGGAAAAGGCGGGGGCCCGGGTTTGGATCGCCCGCATCATGATCACGTGGGGTCTGCTCGCGGGCGCCACGGCGGCGGTCACCGGGGCGAACAGTTTCGCCGTCGTTCGTTTTCTTCTCGGCTCCGCCGAGGCGGGGTTCTTCCCGGGCATCGTGCTGTATTTCACTTACTGGTTTCCCAGCTACCACCATGGCCGGATCGTTTCCGGCTTTCTGATCGGGCTGCCGATCGCGGTGGCCGCCGGCGCGCCGGTTTCGACCGCCCTTCTGGGCCTCGACGGCATGTGGGGCATGAAGGGTTGGCAGATCATGTATCTCGCCGAAGGGGTGCCGACCATTTTGATCGGAATTCTCACTCTGTTCGTGCTGACCGATCAACCGGCTCAGGCGACATTCCTGACCGCTGAGGAAAAAGCCTGGCTGAGCGCGAAACTGGCGTCGGAGCGGCAGGCGAAGGAGGCGGTGCGAAAATTCAGCCTGTTGCAGGGGATGTTCGATGTGAAGGTGCTGCTGCTGGCGCTCAATTATTTCGGTATCGTCGTGGCGAGCCTTGGGGTGCTGTTCTTCGTTCCGCAAATCATCAAGTCGATCGGCGTCACCAGCAACATGACGGTCGGGTGGTTGACGATGATCCCGTACATTTCGGGTGGGATCGGCCTGGTGGTCTGGGGAATCATATCCGATCGCATGAACGAGCGGCGATGGAACCTGCTCGGGGCCTGCGCGGTCTCGACGATCGGATTGATCATCGCGGGCATGACCATGGGTTCCTGGTGGGCGATGGTGGGTTTGTCGATCGCGACATTCGGGTTCTACGGGTCGAAGGGTCCGTTCTGGTCGATGCCGCCAATGTTCCTGACCGGAACCGCGGCGGCGGCGTCGATCGCGTGGATCAATTCCATCGGCAATCTGGGTGGCTTCTTCGGCCCCTGGTACGTCGGGGTGGTAAAGGATTTCACCGGCAGCTACTCGGGCGGGTTGTATGGGTTGGCGTTCCTGTGCGTGATATCCGCGGTCGTTTGCGCGCTGTTTCTGGACATTCCGGACCCGGTCAACCGGGCCGCGGCGGTTGCGTCGGAAGCAGGTTGAAGACAAGCCGATCGCGGGCGGCGAACCGCCCGCGGTAGGCCGTCTCCGATAGCGCGGGGTCTCTGGTTAAAGCGGGCCGGTAAGGACCGTCGGCGAACGCCACACCGGTCCACACGGACGGCTGCCTTGCGAAGCCGGGACCGCGCCGCCGGCATTTCCAGGTCAGAAACAATTCGAACCACGCCCGCGCGGATCGCTGACACATCCCGGCGTGGTGGCCGGGGCCAGACCTGAGTCAAGTCCGGCTATGATGAGAAAAGCGGACTGCACCGATCTTAAATTTAGCGCCTATGGGGCCTGACCGGTCAAAGCCCGCCCATGACGCATAAACGCGCCCGCTTAATTTAGTGCCCATGTACCCGGCGGCATCGGTGTGACCCGATCGCCGTAGCCCTCGATTGTCGCGATGTGTGGAACTCGGTAGCGTCACGAATTGCGCAAGCCGCCAGGCTTCTTTACCACGCTTTCATAAAGTTTCCGTTCCGAGTCGCCGGAGGAGGGTCGATCATGCGCTGGTTCCCGACCGCCGCCACTTGCCTGGCAGCGATCGCAGTGTCCGGCGCCGGCGGGGCACTGGCGCAGCAGTCGACCGAAGCGATCATCGATGCGTTGAAGCCGACCAGCGATCTTACGTCGGTGCCGACCCGAAGTATCAAACCAGGAGGCGCCGCGAACGCGCGCGACTCCGCCGACGCTCGTTCCGCTTCAATCGCCGCATCGAACCAGAATGCGGAAGGTCCGGCCCAGGCCGCGCGCCCATCCGTCAATCTGACGGTCAACTTTCCCGCCGGGTCCGCGGAGCTAACGCCGGCCGCACGGGCATCCCTCGACGCTCTGGGCCAGGCACTGGCCTCGAGCGACCTCGCGAACTTCCGGTTCCGAATTGAAGGACACACCGACAACGTCGGGTCGAGGGAAGTGAACCGGACGCTCTCGCAACGGCGCGCCGAGGCCGTCGTGTCCTACCTGAC
>JBEKGV010000574.1:0-3977 GCA_050012615.1 Acetobacteraceae bacterium
GGCGAAGTATCGTCTGAGACAGACTGATATGGAGCAAATGCTCTCCACTGGTCCGAAAACCTGGACCAGATGGGAACGAGGTAAAGTTCCACATAGCAAGGCTACAGACCAGCTACTCCGCATTATGGCTGACGATCCGGACGTAACGAGACGATTGATGGAACAAGCAGGAGTCGTCAATCCGGAAGCTGCCGAGGCGATCGCTCAAATGGAAGAGTCTGCGAAGACGATCGCTCGCGCATTGGTTCGCGCGGAGATTCGCCAAATGCAATCGGAAGATTTGAATCATGTGGCGGATCGCCTCGGCGATACCGCCTTTGATCTTGCCCGGCATGCTCGTCGACAGGCTGCGAATATTGCGGAGGCTGCATGACAGACAAACCCCACGACGAAGAGGGTATGCAGACGGGTGTGCTATTCCACCTTCCCAAGCGGCGTGTTCGCAAATCGCTTCGGGAGCAGGTTTCGGAGGAAGTTGAGTTGTCGATCGCTGGACACATTCGAGAACAGAACCAGCTACTTCGAGACCTTAACCAATTGCTTTCAGACAAAGTGCAGCGTCTTACCACTGGCGTTGAGCACTTGGTCGAAGAGATGCATGGCGTTCGGACAGGCAAGAAGGAGGAGGCATTCGCCAGGGTCGGACCTGCCGGAGCTCCTCCGGATCTACCTACCGTATCGGCTGAGGCTGCGGTGATTTACACCCATTCCGCAGAGGATATTGGAAAGGAGCTTGGATTCCGGGCCAGCGAAATCGGGGTGCTTTTAGGTTCTCGGGGTCTTTGCTGGGCTGGGAATGGCGACTACCAAGAGCTTGGTCGGCACAAAAAGAAATCGCAACAAAAATGGTGGCACCGGGAAGTTCCGGAGCGTCTTCGAAAGGTTCTAGACGCTGGAATCACTGCGAACGCTGGGACTAAAGATAAGTCGGTTCTGGCGGTATTTCGCAAGTGGAAACAGCGAAAAGAGAATCAGGATCTATTGGAAGAAATGGACCTGGCAACTACTCCTCACTTAGGTGCTTACAACGCTGTCAATTCGCAACTTATGATAGATCTGTGCTAGTCATATATTAAGATATAGGGAATACGCACGGTGGTCGGCTTCCTGAGCAGCTTGTTACGCCACCACTCAGATCGCTCCGTCGCGCTGTAACGCCTCGACCCCGTCGGCGCCAAGACCCAGCCAATCGCCGTAAACTTCCTGGTTGTGCTGACCGAGAAACGGACTCGGCACCGCATCCGGCCGGTCGGCGCCATGCAGCCTCAGCGGCGAATTGGGCAGGATGACATCGCCCAGTGAAGGATGGTCGACGTGTTGGAGCATGCCGCGCTGGTGCATGTGGGGATCGTTCATCACCTCGATCGCGTTGCGCACCGGCGCGCAAGGAACCCGGTGGCGCTTCAGTGTCGCCGCGACCTCGGTCTTGGTGCGGGTCGAGGTCCAGGCGGTAACGACCGCTTCGGTCTCCTCCATATGGGCGGCGCGATCGGGGTGGGATTTGAAGCGTGGGTCGTCCATCAGGTCCTCGCGGCCCATCGCGCGCAGCAGATTTGGCCAGTGCTCTTCCGTCACGACATGGACGGCGACATGACCGTCCGTCGTCCGGAACGCATTGTAGGGCGCGCTGGAAAGTCCTGCCTGCCGATTGCCGGCGCGCGGCGGCGCTTTGCCGGTGCGGCGATAGTAATCGTAGCTGGAGGCAAGTGTCGGATACACGGTTTCCTGCATCGCCACTTCCACCAGTTGACCCACGCCGGTAACAACGCGCTGCAACAACGCGGTGACGACGCCCGCGTAAAGGTGGATACCACCCATGAAATCGACCAGCGTCGGACCCGCCTTCATCGGAGGGCCGTTGGGATCGCCGGTAACGCTCATGATGCCGGATGCCGCCTGGATGGTGAAATCCATCGCGAGGTTGTCTCGATCCGGTCCCGAAATGCCGAAGCCCGTGCCGGTGGCGTAGACCAGCCGCGGGTTGACCGCCTTCAGCACGTCATATCCGACGCCAAGACCGTCCATGGTACCTGGCGAAAAATTCTCCAGCAGCACATCGGCACGGCTGGCCATCTGTTTAAGCAACTCCTTGCCGCGGTCGGACTTCAGATTGAGTGTCACGCCTTTCTTGTTGGCGTTCAGCATCGCCATCGGCAGTGTGGTGTCGCCGCCGCTGGCGATGACGCGCCGGCGCAACGGCTCGCCTCTCGGGGGCTCGATCTTGATCACGTTGGCGCCGGCCTTGGCCATCAGCATCGTGGCGTAGGGTCCTTGATAGATCTGGCCGAAATCGAGCACCGTGATGCCCGCCAAAGGAGTCGTCATCCTGGACCTCCGCACTGTTCCATGGCCAGGATAGAAGGTTCCGCCGCGGGTGGCGAACCAGGGAAGGGAACGGACCTTGATAAGTTTGTATTGGCTGCTGAAGGCCGTGCACGTGCTGTGCGCGGTGGTTTGGGTGGGCGGCATGTTCTTCGCCTATGTCGTGTTGCGGCCGAGCCTCGCGGTGCTGGAGCCAGCCCAGAGGATGGCGCTGCACGGTCAGGTGTTCCGGCGCTTTTTCCTGATCGTTTGGCATGCGATGCCGCTGATCGTGCTGACCGGTTTCGCAATGATTTTCGCCATCTTCGGCGGCATGGCCCAAGTGACCTGGAACATTCACATCATGCTCCTACTGGGCCTTGTGATGGCCGCGATTTTCCTGGCGATCTTTTTTGGTCCGTATCGCACATTCCGCGCGGCTCCGGGTCCCGCCTCGCTCGATTCGATTCGAAAGCTGATCGGGATCAACCTGCTGCTCGGTCTTCTCATCACCGTGATCGCCGTGCTTGGATAAACCGCGCGACAGGAGAAATCAGGATGGTGGATCGGTCGAACTGGGATCCGGAAATGGCGGCGTTCACCGCCGCGGGTGAGGAGGAGGCGAAAGCCCATCCACCGATCAGGCTTGAGATTCCACTGGAACCGCACCGTCGGACCAACGACACGCTTAGCATGCGGACGGCCGAGGGGGGACCGGCAGTCGCCGAGACGACGGACCGATGGGTCGCGGCGCGGGGACGGCGGATTTATTGCCGGGTTTACCGGCCGCGGACGGACAAGTTGCTTCCAGTGCTGATCTGGTTCCATGGCGGCGGCTGGGTCTGGGCTTCGGTCGATACGCATGACCGGTTGTGCCGGGAATACGCGACAGCGGCGGACGTCGCGGTCGTGAACGTCGATTACGCCCTGTCCCCCGAAGCGAAGTTTCCTCAGGCGGTGGAGGAATGCGCCGCCGTCGTGCGGTTCGTCGCCGAGCATGGCGTCGATTGGGGGCTGGACGGGTCACGCATTTTGCTCGGCGGTGATTCGGCGGGCGGCAATCTGTGCCTCGCCACGGCATTGCTGCTGCGCGACAGCGGCGGGCCTGCTTTAAAGGGGCTGATCGCCTATTATCCTGTGTGCGACAGCCGGTTCGATACGGAGACGTATGAAGAATTCGGCGCCGGTGGTTACGGGCTGAACAGGCAGCGTATGGAATTCTACTGGAGCGTCTACGCGTCGCATGAGGGCGATCGGTCGCACCCGCTCGCTGCCGTGCTGCGCGCCGATCTGTGCGGGTTGCCACCGGTACTTGTGCATCTGGCGGAGTTCGATGTGCTGCGCTCGGAAGGTGAAGCGCTCGTGCGCAGGTTGCGTGAGGCCGGCGTGACGGTCGAGACCGAAACCTTCAAGGGCGTGCTGCATGGTTTCGTGCGCGCGACCGAATTTGTGAGCAAGGCGCGGGAGGCGATGAGCAAGGTGACACGATTCATCAGGCGCGTCGCTTAATCAGACCAGGAAAGCGCTCGCATCGAAACCGTTCGGCAAGCGCCCGGTCGGTTTGATCATGTCGTAGGGTGCGCGAGCGAGGAACTGTCCACTTCCCGGTTCAGCCTGCACTTTGCCATCACGCATCACGATCTCTCCACGCCGGATGGTGGCGACCGGCCAGCCGG
>JBEKGV010000575.1:0-3971 GCA_050012615.1 Acetobacteraceae bacterium
ACGGCATCCCCGGGTTCGGCCGCGCCGGCTTCCGCGTCTGGGTCGACTCCGGGAACCGGTACGGCAATGCCGGCTTCCGGCTGGCCAGAACTCGTTAATCTCCTGAATCTTTAAATCCTTACATCTTGTAAGGGGTCCAGGGGCGTAGCCCCTGGGCAATTCTGAAAAGTCCCTTTATTACGAATCATAAACGTAATGGCGGCTTTGGCCGCCGGCCGCGAACATACTTGCACGACTCGGGCCACTGTGCGGCATGATCGGTGTCATGACGGAACCGGCCAACAACGCCAGAGCTACCGGACCAGCGTTGGAAGCCATGTATCGCGTCCTGTTGTGGCTAATTCCAACCGTGGAAAAATTCCCGCGCAAGCAAAAGTTCGTGCTTGGGGACCGTATCGAAGCCACGGCGCTCGACGTTTTGGAACTGCTGATCGGAGCCACCTATACCAAAAGCCGGGATAAAATGCTGAATGAGGCCAATCTCGGTCTGGAGCGTCTGCGTTTCTTCATGCGGCTTTCGTTTGAGTTGCGTCTCATCGATACCCGCCGCTACGAACATGCCGCGCGCGGACTGGATGATGTCGGTCGTCTTGTCGGTGGCTGGCTAAAAGCGGATCGTGCGCATGTTCCGGCATGACAACCTGTTTGGCGGCATCGCCAATTTCAGCGCGTTGCACGCCGCGTTTCGCAAAGCCATCAACGGCAAACGCCGAAAGCCGGGTGCCGCGGCCTTCGCCGCGGGTCTGGAACGCAACCTGCTTCGTCTGGAACGAGAACTGAACGATAGGACATGGCGTCCCGGACGCTTCGTGGAAATCGCCGTGCGCGATCCAAAACTGCGGCTGGTATCCGCCGCGCCGTTCCGCGACCGGGTCGTGCATCACGCGCTATGTGAAGTCGTGGCTCCGTTGTTCGACCGCGGCTTCATTCATCACAACTACGCCAATCGTCAAGGGAAAGGCACGCATCGCGCCGTGGACCGCTATGAGCGCTGGCGGGACAATCATAAATACGTGCTTCGTTGCGACATCTACCGGTATTTTCCCGCCATCGATCATGCCTGCCTGGAAGCGTTGTTCCGGCGCCGTATCGCCTGTTCCGATACGTTGCGGTTGCTGGATACGATCGTCGATGGCTCCAACGTGCAGGAGCCGGTCGATCTGTATTACCCCGGCGACGATTTGTTTGCTCCATTCGCCCGCCGCCGCGGACTGCCGATCGGCAACCTGACCAGTCAGTTCTTCGCCAATTTATTTCTCGATCCACTGGACCATTTCGTGACCGAGGTGTTGCGCGCGCGGTATCTTCGTTACGTAGACGATTTCGCGCTGTTTCACGATGACCCGGCGGTATTGGAGCAATGGCGAACACGGATGGCGTCCTGGCTGGGCCAGCAGCGTCTGTCCCTCCATCCGCGAAAAACGGTCATCGTCACAACCGCCGCGCCATCCGCTTTTCTGGGTTACAACTTGCAGCCGGGACGCCGCCGACTGCCGGAGGACAATGTCCAGCGCATGCGTGGCAGGCTGCGTGGCCTGCGTGACCGTTGGCGGGCGGGTACGATTGATTCCGCCGCGGTGTCCTCTCGCGTCGAGGCGTGGCTCGCCCATGCCGCCCATGCTGATACGTGGCGCCTGCGCCACGCGATCTTCCGCGCTGGCTGGTTCGATCCGGTGTCGGCCGGCTCTCATGCCAGCCGGCGGAAGCCTGGCCGTCCCCCGGTCGGCGCGTCCTCCGCGGCGGTTCCTGGAACAACAACCCCAGGAACAGCCGCGCCGGCAACCGCGACAGGAACGACACCGGAAACCGGAACAACAATGCCGGCTTCCGGCTGGCCAGCACGCCTCCATGCCAGAGCCGACGGGATCAAGGTCCCATCGGGAGCGCCGAGGGTGAGTTCAGGGACGGCCATGATGAGTGGGGCGGAGTATGTTCGCTCCCTGGAGACGGCGTCCGCTTTGGTCCACTGAGACGGCGGACGCCGGTTCCGCGCCTCTTGCTTTTTACGTCACCCTTGCTTTTCCGCCCCGAATCACCTACCTAGCCTGCTCGCCCCATTCCCAGACCGGAGGTTGAGCGCATGGCGCGCGTCACCGTCGAAGATTGTGTCCAAAAAGTTCCCAACCGCTTCGAGCTCGTGCTGCTCGCTTCCCAGCGCGCCCGCAACCTGAGCCGCGGCGAGGAACTGACCGTCGATCGCGACAACGACAAGAACCCCGTTGTCGCCCTACGCGAGATCGCTGAGGAGACCATCGAGCTCGGCCGGATCGAGCAGGATTTGATCCGCGCCCTGTCCCGTGCCCCCGAGCCCGAGCCGGCGGACGAGGAAGTGCTGGACCTCATCCCGACCGACCAGAACATCTTCGGCCTGCAGGATGTCAGCGCCGACGAGGAAGCCACAACGCTGGAAGAAGAAATCGAGACCCTGTCCCCCGAGGACATGGAAGCGGCCATCGAGGCGGAACTCGGCGGCCGGGCCGCGCGGTAACACGGGTGGCCGTTCAAGAATGAGAAACGGGCGAAAATGACGATCGGGTATGGCGGCGGCGCGGCGAACCGGCCCGCCAGGCCCATGCCCGCTCGTGCCCCTGATGGGCTGAACACTCCGGCACCCGACACGGCTCTGCCACGACCGGCGATGATACGGCAGTTTGAGCTCACCGAGAAAATCCACGCATACGATGCCAAGGCCGACACACGGCTGATCGACGCCGCTTACGTCATGGCCATGCAGGCGCACGGCACGCAGCGCCGGGACAACGGCGATCCATATTTCAGCCATCCCGTCGCCGTGGCCGACATTCTGGCCGGCTACCGGCTCGACACCGCCTCGATCGCCACCGGTCTGCTGCACGATGTGATCGAAGACACCCCGGTCAAGCTGCCGGAGATCGAGGCGCGGTTCGGCAAGGAAATCGCCGGCCTGGTCGATGGCGTCACCAAGCTGACCCGGCTCGAACTGCAATCCGACCGGACCAAGCAGGCGGAGAACTTCCGCAAACTCGTACTGGCCATGAGCCGCGACATCCGCGTGCTGCTGGTCAAGCTGGCCGACCGGCTGCACAACATGCGCACGCTGCATTTCGTCCGCGACGAAGACCGGCGCAAACGCATCGCTCGCGAAACGATGGAGATCTATGCCCCGCTCGCCGAGCGGATCGGCATGGATCAGGTGAAAAACGAACTCCAGACGCTGGCTTTCATGCAGGTCGACCCCGAGGCCTACTCGACGATCCAGGCCCGGCTTAACTTTCTGCGCGGGCAGGGTGCCGACGTCATCGACGAAGTGCGTCGGGAACTCGTCAAGGTCGTCCGCGACGGGGGCGTCGATAAGGTCGAAATTCAGGGCCGTGAGAAATCTCCCTGGTCGATCTGGGAAAAGATGCATCGACGGAATGTGGCGTTTGAGCAACTGTCCGACATCATGGCGTTCCGGGTCGTCGTTCAGACCAAGGCCGATTGCTACGCCGCGCTGGGTGCGATCCATTCCGCCTATCCCGTCATCGCCGGGCGGTTCAAGGATTACATTTCCACGCCGAAGTCGAACGGCTATCAGAGCCTTCACACCGGCGTGACATTACGCGAGCCGCGCAATCAGAAGATCGAAATTCAGATCCGCACCGACGACATGGACGATATCGCCGAAAACGGCGTTGCTTCGCATTGGCTTTATAAGACGCCCGGCGTTCGCTCCAACAAACAGGACGTTCAGCGCTTCCGTTGGGTACAGGATTTATTGGAAATTCTGGAGAACTCGTCGTCGTCAGACGAATTTCTGGAAAATACCAAGCTCGAACTCTATGGCGATCAGGTATTCTGCTTCACGCCCAAGGGGCAGTTGATTCAGTTGCCGAACGGCTCGACACCGGTCGACTTCGCTTACGCCGTGCACAGTCAGGTCGGCGATACCTGCGTCGGCGCCAAGGTAAACGGCCGATTGTTGCCTCTGCGTCATCAATTGCAGAACGGCG
>JBEKGV010000576.1:0-4210 GCA_050012615.1 Acetobacteraceae bacterium
CGCGGCTGCTGCAAATACGTCGACCGGCTGATGAACCTCAAGCGCATCCCGCAGCAGATCAATTTCGCGTTGCAAAAGGCAATGTCCGGGCAGCCGGGCCCGGTTTACCTCGATTGCCCCGGCGACATGCTCTATCAAAAGATCGACGAGAATTTGGTGGATTGGAGCTATGCCGGACGGCCGTTGATCGACTCGCGTCCGATGGGCGATCCGCGCCAGGTCGCGGCTTTGGTGTCGGCGTTGCAGAAAGCCGAGCGGCCGGTGATCGTTTCAGGCTCCGGCGTCATCTGGTCGCGGGCGTGGAACGAAATGCAACAGTTCGTCGAGGCGGCGGGCGTGCCGTTCTACACCACTCCGCAAGGCCGCGGCGTGGTGCCGGACGATCACGAATACTCGTACCTCGCGATGCGCTCTTCGGCGTTCCGCGACGCGGATCTGATCATCGTTCTGGGCACGCGGATGAATTACATCATCGGCCATGCGTCGCCGCCGCGGTTTGGACCCAACGCGACGATCGCTCGGATCGACGTCGATCCGGCGGAGATCGCGACGGCCGCTCGTTACGTTGACATTCCCATCGTCGGCGACTGCAAAGCGGTGCTCGGGCAGTTGCTGGATGGCATCAAGGGCAAGCTGACCCCCAATAACTTCAAAGCGTGGCGTCAGAAGCTGCATGATGGCGAGCAGCAGAAGCGCACGGCCGCCGGCGCCAACCGGCCCGCCGAGGATGGCGACATTCACCCGGTTCGCATGCTGGAAGCAGTCCGCGATTTCGCCAAACGCGACGCCATCCTGTGCGTCGACGGGCAGGAGACGTTGAATTTCGGCCGCCAAACGATGCCCACGTTCGCGCCGGGTCATCGTTTGAACTCCGGGCCATTCGGTACGATGGGAGTTGGCCTGCCGTTCGGCGTGGGCGCCAAGGTCGCGTGTCCCGACAAACAGGTGATCGTGGTGCACGGCGACGGCTCCATGGGCATGAACGCGATGGAGATGGACACGGCGATCCGGCACAAAATTCCGTTGCTGATCGTTATCAGTTTGAACGGAGGCTGGACCGGCGATCCGAAGCGCGAAAAGCCGGGCCGCGATCTTGGCTACATGCGTTACGACAAAATATGCGAGGCCCTGGGCGGCTACGGCGAATACATCACGAAGGCGGAAGATATCACCCCGGCGTTGGAGCGTGCGCAGAAGAAGGTCGACGAGGGGATGGTAGCGCTGGTGAACGTGCGCACGGATTATCGCGCACGATATGCCGGGGCGGCGTTCTCGGATTACTCGACCTGAACGTATGGGTTTGTCGCCCCGTGTGAGCAACGATCGAGACCGACTTCGTCGACGGGGGTAACGCGGCGATGCCCCCGTCCGATCGCCAGGGAGAAACAGCATGCGCATCGTCACATTGGAGGAACACTTCACCGCTCCCGCGATCGTCGGCCGCATCGACCCCGACGCCGTCAGGCGCCGGGGATTTCCCGGTCCGGGTTTCGCCTGGGGTCAGGCCAACAAGCGAGGCGAACTGGCGGACCTTGGTGACGCGCGGCTCGAGGACATGGACGCAAGCGGGATCACCGTTCAGGTGCTCTCAGTTTCCGGCCCGGGAGCGGATGTCGTCCCGGGCGAGGCGGGGGTCAGGATCGCGCGAGAGTACAACGACCATCTCGCTGAGGCGGTCGGTCGCCACCCGGACCGCTATCGCGGCTTCGCGCACCTGCCCTTGCTCGCGCCCGAGGCGGCGGCGGACGAGCTGGAGCGCGCGGTCAAACAACTCGGCTTCCACGGCGTGCTGGTGAATGGTGCGACGGATGGACGCTTCCTCGACGATCCTCGGTTCGAGCCGGTGCTGGCGCGGGCCGAAGCGCTCGACGTGCCGATCTACATCCATCCCGGCATCCCAGCGGAACCGGTGCGCAACGAATACTACGACGGGATGTTGGGCAATTTTAGCTTCACTTTAGCGCTCTCGGCCTGGGGCTGGCACGCGGAAACCGCGGTCCACACGTTGCGGCTGGTGTTGAGCGGCGCGCTCGACCGTCATCCGCGCCTGAAGATCGTCATCGGCCACATGGGTGAGGCACTGCCGTTCATGCTGGATCGGATCGACGAAACCACCTCGGACGAGGCTAAAACTCAGTTGCGGCGCTCGGTGAAGCAGACAATCCTCGATCAGGTGTGGATCACGACCAGCGGGTTCTTCACCATGGCACCGTTCATGGCGGCGCTGATGACGTGTGGCGCGGACAGGATCATGTTCTCGGTCGACTATCCATTCGCGTCGAACGCTCGGGCGCGCGCGTTCCTTGACGCGCTGCCGGTCTCGCCGGTCGATCGCGAGAAGATCGCGCACGGCAACGCCGACAGTCTGCTCCGGCTGCCCGCCTGAGGGTATGCCCGCGCGGGGATAAGGTCGCGGCCGAGATGAAATCGTTCCGCCATCGGCCGGACCGTTCAATGGAACGTTACTTCTTCATCAGCTGGCCGCGAATTTCACCCGGGCCGTGCGCGGCTGTGTGCACATTGAAATACCACTTGCCGGCTTCAAGATCCGCCGCCTGGGCGTCGGTCAGCGTCGCCTCGCCTTTGATCGGGCTGACGAGAGCAGTGGGCGGGACCGGCACCACCGGAGGCGCATTGACGCCGGGCGCGGCCGGACCGTGGAAGTGAGCGGCGGTGGCCGGGCCGGTCAGCCCGGAGTAGGTCGCGGTATAGGTAAACTTCTTGGTCGACGTGTCATAGGTCGACGTCACCGATCCGCTGCCTTTGGTATCGTTCGGCGGAACCTCGGTCGCGCCGTTCAGCGTGGTTGTGAAGGTTTCGATCGCGGCGAAGGCAGAGGTGGCAGCGAACAGTGCCGCGGAAAGCGCGACCGCCGCGAGGGTGGGGCGTAGGGACGTCCTCAACATTTTGTTCTCCGTTATTTGGGTGTCATCCGGCTGGTGCGATCATGCCCGATCGAGGCGATGCCAAGCTGGGCCCGAGCACATCGCAACCTACCTGGTTTGCAGGGGAGGGACAACTGTGGGTGCAATGAAATGTTGGGAGCGCGTCAGTTGTCCGCGGTTTGTAGCGAGTGAGTTGTCCGAATTGTTCGCAGTCTGTTCTGGAGACTGTGGATGCTTCGAACCCGTGTTCTGTGGGAGGTGCACGTGAGGCGCTTCGAGGCCGCGTTTCATCGTTACAAGAAAGGTCGGCTGACCGCGGAGGAGGCAGGTAAACTGCTCGGCTGGTCGAGCCGTCATTTTCGTCGCCAGTGCGTCCGCTATGAGGCCGAAGGTGAAGATGGACTGAGAGACAAACGCCTCGGCCGTGAATCGGTTCGGCGCGCGCCCGAGAGCGCGCTGGAGCGCATGCGCCGGCTTTATCGTGAGGAATACGCCGACTTCACGGTGAAGCACTTCCACGAGGAGCTACGCCACCATCACGGCTACAATTTGGGCTACACCGCCACGCGTCTCGCGCTCCAGAGGTCGGGAGAGGTGAAGCCCGCGGCCGGTCGCGGCAAACACCGCAAGAAGCGAGCTCGCCGTCCGATGCCGGGAATGATGCTGTATCAGGACGGTTCGACGCACCGCTGGATCGCCGCCCTGGGCCACGACGTCGATCTGATCGTGACGATGGATGACGCGACGAGCTGGATTTACTCGGCGATCTTTGTCGACGAGGAAGGAACGATGTCGAGTTTCCTTGGTCTGCGCGAGACAATCGCGGCACACGGTCTGTTCAGTTCACTGTGCACGGATCGCGGTTCGCACTATTTTTTCACGCCGAAGGCTGGCGGCAAGGTGGACATGAAACATCTGACCCAGGTCGGCCGGGCGTTGAAACAGATGGGGATCCGGCACATTCCGTCCTACACGCCGGAAGGGCGCGGCAGGATAGAACGGGTGTTCGGCACGTTATAGCAGCGCCGGCCGCCGGAACCGCGCCGCGCCGCGCGCTGACCAAGGAAGCGGCCAACGCGTACCACAGCAAGGACATCGCCATCATTACGTGAAGGCGACTGTGAGTGTGAGGCAGTACCCCGACGGGCGGTTGTCGGTGTTCGACGGCCCGCGCGGCCTCGCCCGTTATGACGCTCACGGAGTGTCCATCGATGACCCGGTATCATCTCATGCGTAAGTCAGCCCGGCCGATCGTCGCGCCTGGCATCGTGCTCGCCGCCGTCAATCGGGATAGGGGGGCGTCTCAGGCGAATCGCACTTCGGAT
>JBEKGV010000577.1:0-3958 GCA_050012615.1 Acetobacteraceae bacterium
AAGGTTTGGTTGAACGGCAAGGAGATCCTTGGTCTGCCCGCCGCTGCGTTGGCGAAGTTGCGCGGCGGGGCGTTGTCGATGATTTTTCAGGAGCCGATGGCCGCGCTCGATCCGGTGTATACGATCGGGGAACAAATCGCCGAGACCATTATTCACCATGACCGGGTCGATCATCGCACGGCCATGAAGCGTGCGCTCGATTTGTTGGAGCAGGTGAAAATCCCCTCCGCCGCGCGGCGGCTTAAGAACTACCCGCACGAAATGTCGGGCGGGATGCGGCAGCGGGCGATGATCGCTCTGGCGCTGGCGTGCTCCCCGGCTGTGCTGTTGGCCGATGAGCCGACGACGGCGCTGGACGTGACCGTGCAAATCCAGATCCTTTTGCTATTGCGCCAATTGCAGCAGGAACTGGGCATGGCGATCGTGTTCGTTACGCACGACGTGGGCGCGGCGGCGGAGATCTCGGATCGGATCGCGGTGATGTACGCCGGACGATTTGTCGAAAGCGGGACGGCTCGGGAGATTATTCGTACGCCGCGGCATCCTTATACCGAGGGGCTATTGGCCTCGACGGTGCATGGCGGGATGCGGGGTACTAAACATAGAACGATTCCGGGCGCGCCGCCAACTCTCGCGCAGCTGCCGCCGGGGTGTGCGTTCGCCGCGCGGTGCCGTTACGCGATCGACGCGTGCCGGCAGGGGGATGTTCCGGTGGCGATTTCCCCGACCGGGGCGATGGCGCGATGCGTCCGTGCGGTGGAGGCGGTGGCGGCGGTGCCGGTTTGATGCGCGCGCCGGTCGGTTCAGGTTGAATTAAGGCATTCCTGGTACGGCTTGTGGTGCTTGACGCCACATATTTTTAGCTGTAGCGGTAAATCGGATGCGGCTGACGTTCGACCCAGCCAAAAACGCCCGGAATATCCGCGAACGCGGTTTGCCATTCGAGCTTGTGGCGGACATCGAGTGGACGTCTGCCGTGTTCCAGGAGGATACGCGGAAGGACTATGGCGAACGGCGGATTCGGGTCCTTGGCTTTATCGGCTCGCGTCTGCACGCCGCGGTCATCACGTACCGGCTGGATGTCGTTCGGGTCATCAGTCTCCGCAAGGCCAACCGCAAGGAGGTATTGTTGTATGGACAGACGACTGGATGATCAGGACGATCCATCATCCCGTCCCGATGAAGAAAATCCCGAGTGGACGCGGGAAGATTTTCTTAGGGCGCGCCCCGCGCTGGAATACATCGCGGAAGAGTTCGGTCCAGAGGCGGCGGAGATGCTTCGGCGCGGCAGGGGACGTCCCTCGAAGCCGGATCGGAAGGTGAACCAGACGCTGCGTTTGGACCCTGACGTTCTGGAGTATTTTAAGCGGCAAGGGCCGGGCTGGCAGGCTCGCATGAACGCGGCACTGCGGACCTTCATGGATAAGAACTGAAGCGCCTCGCTACCCGCGCCGGTACAGGCTTTGCCATTTTGCCTGACCGTGACGTTGCAGCACCCACTTGCTGCGCCGCACAATCCTTGCCATCCTCCGAGCATGCCAGACGTTCCACCCCCAGACCCGGCGGCTCCTCTCGCCCAGGAACTCCTGGACCTCACCACGCGACTGGGCGCACGGGCCGAGGAAGACCCTTTCGGAAATCCCGTTCTGTTGGTCGCCCTCGCCATCACTCGCCGCATGGACCAGGGAGGACTGACCGAGGACGCCATCGCCGCCCTCATTCGCCACCTTCGTGATGCGGCCTTCGCCGCTCGCGCCGAGCGCCTCGCCGCCTATGTCGGTGGTGTGGATCAACAACAGAACGACGCCATCCTCGCACGCCTCGCCCACACAATTCTGCGACCCGACCCCAACGATTCACCCGTTCGCTGGGCTGAATACCAGGCGCGTGTCGAACGCCCTCGTTTCGCCGCTGTATTCACAGCGCACCCTACATTTTCTCTGCCGCCCGAGATCGGCCATGCGCTCGCCGAGCAAGCCAGTGGCCGCTACATCGCGACTGGCGCCCAGTCTCATCGTCCGCCACCGATAACGCTGCAAGAAGAATTTGCGCAGTCAGCCGCGGCGATCGCCAATGGACGGGATGCGATCGACCGTTTCAACACAGCATTGATCGATGTGGCCCGCACCGCGTGGCCGGACCGTTGGACCGCGCTCACGCCGCGACCGATCATCCTGTCCACCTGGGTCGGCTACGACACCGACGGACGAACCGATATCGGGTGGTGGGACACGCTTCGCCTGCGATTGGAAATGAAGCGCCTGCAGCTTGCCCGCCTTCGCACGCAGGTCGCGACCGCGAAAGACCTGGCCGCACGGGTCGCGGAGGCGGAGCAGGCCGTTGTCGCGCAGATTGAGGCCTGCCCAAACTCCTCCGATCCACCAAAGGTCGCCGCTTTCGCACAGCTGCTGGTGCGCGGACGCGATCAGGCGATGACTTCGCCTGACCCGTTGCTGCCTTTGTTCGATGCCGCGATCGCCGAAGCCGGCACCGACGAGAAATTGAAACTGGCGGTCGCGCGGGCCGGTCTCGTATCGCACGGCCTGGCGCTCGCCCATACGCACACTCGTCTCAATGCCGCGCAACTCCATAATGTCATCCGGCAGCGTCTGGGCATCTCCGATCCGCCCGAGGACCCGGCGCATCGCCGCGCGCTGTTCGCCTCGATCAACGCCGCGCTGGACACGGTGCAGCCAATCCCGGTCGATTTCGGCGCCCTGATCGCCGAGCAGGCCTCGGCCGCGAAGCTGATGATGACCGTGGCGCAGATCGTCAAGCACGTGGATAATTCGGTCCCCGTGCGCTTTTTGATCGCCGAGACGGAAACCGGATACACGCTGCTGGCGGCTCTGTGGCTCGCCAAACTGTTCGGGATCGAACAACAGATCGAGATCAGCCCGCTGTTCGAGACCGCGACGGCTCTGGAACAGGGCGCAGTCGTACTCGATGAGGCGCTGCGCAGTCCGCACTACCGTGCGTATCTTAAGTCGACCGGCCGGCTGGCGCTGCAGTTCGGGTATTCCGATTCTGGCCGCTATGTAGGGCAGCTCGCGGCAAGCTACCTGATAGAACGGTTGCGCCTGAAGATCGGCGAGACCCTGAAGAAACATAACATCTCCGGCGTTGAAGTCATCCTGTTCGATACGCATGGCGAGAGCATCGGTCGTGGTGCACATCCCGGCTCGTTGTCGGACCGCCTGAAATATCTGTCGCCCACCGCGTCCCGCCAGGCATTGAATCGAGCCGGACTGGCGGTACGCGAGGAAAGCGCGTTTCAGGGCGGCGACGGGTATCTGCTGTTCGGCACCCCCGAGTTGGCCTCCGCCACGATCACTCGCATTGCCGAGCAAACATACCATCCCGCCGCCGGACCGATCGAGGATCCGGTCTACGCGGATCCCGATTTCTCGGCCGACTTCTTCGCGACGATCCGTGCCGGGATGGAAACACTCGTCGAGGACGCAGGCTACGGTGCGATATTGGGTGCGTTCGGCCCAGCATTACTCGATAGAACTGGTTCTCGCCCGTCAGCGCGGCAGGCTGACGGGGTGGCGAGCGCCGCGCGTATTCGTCATCCGCGCGAGTTGCGTGCGATCCCGAACAACGCGATTTTACAACAACTCGGCTGGTGTGCGAACACCTTGCACGGACTGGGCGCGGCGGCAGCCCGGCATCCCGAAACATTCTCCGACATGTGGCGAAACAGCCGCCGCTTCCATCGTGCACTCGAACTGGCCTCGCACGCATTGGCGCACTCCAATGCAGATGTGCTGCGCGCGGTGATCGCGACGTTGGACCCGGGCACATGGCTCGACCGCGCCGCCCATTCCCGCCTGCCGGGACGACGGGAGGCGCTGGTGTCCTTGGCACGAGAGTTGGAGCGGTTAAATATTTGGGCCGACGCGCAATCGATGTTCCGCAAAATCTCCGCCGATCACCTGGCACTGCGGGTGGCCTG
>JBEKGV010000578.1:0-3955 GCA_050012615.1 Acetobacteraceae bacterium
CATCGGTCCAGTCGACGTCGTCGTAGGCGGCGGTGATCAGGCCGAGGGATTCCGCCGTATCCGCATCGAGCGGTTCGCCAAGGCGCGCACGAGCGTTGTCGATGCTGCCGGGTTCGCCGAGGAAGCGGGTCGCGAGGCGGGTGAGGTCGTTGCCCATAGGCAATGGGCCAAAGTTCAGCGGTGACAGGTGCAGCGTGGCCGTGCCCATTCGCATGACCGCCCGGTCGGCGGCGAACACGAGTTCCGCGAGGCTTCCCGCGAAGCATGACCCGTCTTCGATCAGCGTGATGACGCTGCGGGCGGTCATGTCCACGCGCTTGAAGACGCGCTTCAGCAGCAGCGTGATTTCTTTGATCAGCCAGTCGCCGGCGCAATTGGTTAACAGAGTGTCGGCGGCCAGAAGGCGTGTCGGATCGCCCTCGCTTCGGAACACCAACAGGCCGAGATCGGGTTCGTTCAGGCGAAGATGCAGCAGCGCATCGTCCAGTTCGCGCGCCATCGCCAATGGCCAGAAACGGTCGCCTTGTTGGTGAATGCCGGCGAGGTCTGACGGAATGGCATCGGGTCCGAACACGGTGATCGCCGCCCGTCGCGCCGCACGATCGAGCGCGACGCGAACATGGGAGTAGATCAGTGCGTCGGGTTCGATCTTCCGCCGCAACGGTGTCAGCTCGATGCCTTTGGCGGCGGGCCGATCCGCCATCGCCAGCGCTCGCTCCCGCACCGTCGCCTCCCACGCCGACGGTGGAACGACCTCATCCACCAGCCGCCATTCGACGGCGCGTTTGCCCCGGACGCCTTCCTCGGTCGTGCAGAAAACATCGGCCCGGTCGCGCCGCACTTTCCGCTTATCCGTGAGCCGGGTCAGCCCACCGGTGCCTGGCAGCACCGCGAGCAGCGGCAGTTCCGGCAGCGAAACGGCCGAGCGCCGGTCGTCGATCAGCATGAGATAATCGGCGGTTAGCGCGAGTTCATAGCCGCCTCCGGCCGCGCCGCCGCTGATCGCGGCGAGGTAGCGCTGGCCGGAATTGGCGCACGCATCCTCGATCGCCAGCCGCGTTTCATTGGTGAACTTGCAGAAGTTGACCTTATGGCCATGGCTGGCTTTGGCGAGCATGCGAATGTTGGCCCCAGCGCAAAACACACTGGCATTGCCCGACCGCAATATGACGGCGCCGACTTCCGGATGTTCGAAGCGCAGCCGGGTCACGGCGTCCGCCAGTTCAATATCAACGCCCAGGTCGTAGGAATTGAGCTTGAGTTCGTAACCGCCGAGCAAAGGCGCGGATGGATCGACGTCCATCGTCAACGTCGCGACCGGCCCGTCGAACGACAATTTCCAGTGCCGGTAGCGGGACGGATCGGTCTGGAAATCGATCATGGCGTGTGTTCCGTGAGAAGTCGGTGCACGAATGTGGCGATTGCCGGGATGGTCGCCTCCTTCGCTTCGAGATGCGGGGCGTGTCGGGCGTTTGGGATCAGCTTTGTCTCGAGCGGCGCGGTGACATGGCGCCTGAGGACATGGAGCTGCGCTTCCGTTCCATAAGGGTCGTCCTCACCTTGTAACGCAAGCACCGGAACCGCGATCCTGGGCAAATAGCCGGTGATGTCAAAGTCACGGAAGCGCGGATCGAGCCAGGCGTCGTTCCACCCTCGGAATGCGATATCGACGTTGGCGTGATAGCGCGCGAGGCGCGAGCGCAGGTCAGTTGTTTCATACTCGCTGCGGATGCGGGCGATGCTTTCGATGTTCAGGTCTTCGACGAAGAAATGCGCCGCGATCAATACGACCCCGGCGATCTTCGGGTCCCGCACCGCACCGGCGTGGATCGCCGCGATCGAGCCGCCGTCGGAATGACCGATCAGGATGGCGCGGGTGATCCCGGCGGCATCCAGAACCCGCGGCAACACCGCTAACGCTTCCTCGTGCATATACGTCATCGGTCTGGGCAGGCTCATCGGATCAGACTGTCCGTAGCCGAAACGGGACCAGGCGAATACGCCGAGGCCGGTCTCCGCGGCGAGGCGTTCCGGCACGTCGCGCCAGAGAGCGACACAGCCCAGTCCTTCGTGGAGCAATACGAGGGTGGGAGTTTGGGAGGAGGCGGGTCCCCACCAGGCGGTTTCCAAACGTCGTCCATCGAGAAGGATATTGTCCGCGGTCCGGTTCACAGATCACGCAATCGGAAGCGCTGGATTTTGCCTGTCGCGGTCTTTGGCAGACCATCGACGAACTCGATCCATCTGGGATATTTCCAGACGCCGATACGCTGTTTCACGTGCTCTTTCAGTTCAATGCTCAGCGCGTCCCGATCCGCTGCAGCAGCGTTAAGCACGACAAAAGCACGCGGTTTGATCAGACCGTCGCGATCCTGCTTGCCGACGACCGCTGCTTCCAGCACCGCGGGGTGCGCGATCAACGCTTCCTCGACCTCGAACGGGGAGACCCAGACACCGCTGACTTTCAGCATCTCGTCACGCCGGCCGTGGAAGCGGAAATAACCCTCGGCGTCATGCGTGTAGGTATCTCCGGTATAGGTCCATTCGCCGCGGAACGTCCTTCGCGACTTTTCACGCTGATTCCAATAACCATCCGCCGCACTGGGCCCCTTCACCACGAGTTCTCCGGCCTCGCCGTGCGAAACCGGGCGGTCGTGCTCATCGACCACCATCGCGGCATAGCCCGGCACGGGCTTGCCGCTCGTGCCGTAGCGTACGTCGTCCGGGCGGTTGCTGATGAAAATATGCAGCATTTCGGTGGAACCGATTCCGTCGAGGATGTCCACGCCGACCATGCGCCGCCAGCGAACGCCGATATCCTCAGGCAGCGCCTCGCCGGCCGAGATGCAGCGCCGCAGCCGGTTCGAGCCAGCCTTCGGCCCGATCACCGGATGGGACAGCAACGACGCATAGAGCGTCGGGACGCCGGCGAATATGGTTGGCTGACACCGCCGCATCGTATCGAGCACGGCATCCGGCGTCGGCCGATCGGGCAACAGCACGGCGCGTGCGCCGGCCGCCATGGGGAACGTCATCGAATTGCCCAGACCGTAAGCGTGAAACGCTTTGGCGGCGGAAAACATCACGTCGCCGGACGCGATCTTCAGCACCTGACCGCCATAGGTTTCCGCTGTCGCGCGCAGGCTGGCGTGCACGTGACGCACACCTTTCGGCGCACCGGTCGAGCCCGACGAATAAAGCCAGAACGCCACTTCGTCCGGCGAGACCGCGACAGTCGGCGTCTCGGGCTCCCCGGCGGCGAGGAACTCCTCGAATGCCACGACGCGGCGATCATCAACGGGGGACGGCGCCGAACCGTCCGGCTTCACGACGATAATTTTGCGTAACGACACCGCGTCGCGCAGGACCGCGAGGCAGGCGGGCAACAGGGGTTCGGAGATGACGATCGACTCCGCCCGGCTGTCGTCCAGCACGTAGCCCACCAGATCGGGGGTCAGCAAAGTATTGACCGGCACCGGAATGACCCCGGCCCGCAGCGCACCCCAGAACACGACGGGGAAATCCACCGTGTCGAGCATCAGCATCACCAGCCGCCGCTCTCGCTCAATTCCATTCCGGGCGAGAGCGCCGGCGAAACGCTTTGTCGCATCCGCCAGGGCGCCCCGGGTCAGCGAGCGCCAAGGATCCTCGAACGCCACGCCTGATGCGTCTCCGTCCCGCGTATGCCGGTCGACGAACCAGTCAACGGCGTTGCCGTCCGGTGCGGCCATCTGCTTCACTCCCCAAGGTCAGGCCTCGTAGACTGTGCATGGAGCGCTACGCTCACGCAGCTACCGACCGTCCGGTCAGCCCGACGCGTTAATCACCTCAGACACGGCGTTGACAAAGACCCGCGCCGTTTCGATCGCGGTCCGGGCGCGCGCGTCATCCGGGAAGGATTCCCGCATCATCGCCTCGGCCTTGAGCAGAAATCTCCTGGCCATGGTTATGAAAG
>JBEKGV010000579.1:0-3955 GCA_050012615.1 Acetobacteraceae bacterium
AAGCCTCGGTTTGGCTGAAAGGGAGTGGTTTAAACCTGGGGCGGGGGATTGGTTCGTGTTTCGTCCCCCGACAATGGCACGGCACCGTCAGGCAGACTGTCCCGCGGCTTCGAGAATCAACTGCGTGATTTCGTCCGGATGGGAAATCAGTGAAAGATGGCTTGCCTTGACCTCAATCGTCCTGGCGCCCATCCGCTTCGCCATGAAGCGCTCGAGCTCCGGGTTGATCGTGCGGTCTTCCGTTGAGACCGCATAATAGCTCGGTTTCGCACGCCATGCAGCGTGCGTCGCCTTGCCGTTGAGTAGTGCCTTGCGGAACGGTTCCTGGACCGCGTACAGCACCTTCGCCTTCGCCGCCGGCAGGTCGCCCGCGAAGTCCCGGAGGAAAGCTTCCTCGGAAAGGCGTCCCTCGTCGCCGTCGAAAATGATGCCGGCCGTCGCCGGCGGCGTCGGAAATCGCTTCGCCAACTCCGTGTAATCCTCGCCGGCGTCGGGCGCTCGCGCCGCCACATAGACCAAGGCCGAGACGTTCGGATGCACGCCGGCCTCCGTGACAATCATACCGGAAAAGGAATGTCCGGCCAGAACTGTCGGACCATCCTGGCGCGCCAGCACCCGTTGGGCCGAAGCGACCGCTTCCGGAAGGGTCGTCAGTGGGTTTTGCACGGACGTCACGTTCAGGCCCGCCACCTGCAGCCGGGCAATCACCTCGGTCCAGCACGAGCCGTCGGCGAACAGGCCATGCACAAGCACGACGTTGCGCGCGTTCGTTGGCACGGCGGGAGGCGTCGCCATCGCGCGCGTGGAGACCAGGGAAGCCGCGGCACCGGCGGCCAGGAATGTGGAAAGAGTGCGTCGGTTCATCAACATCGGTCATTTTCCATTGTGAGAGGAACGAACAAGAACGTTTGATCGCGTGGCGCCCCCATAGGCAGTGGCGATCAGTACGTCGAACCGGCCGGAATTGGCTATCACCAGCGCATCCAGCGTATCGGGATCGCACGGCGGGTTTCCGAAAGCAGACAATCCGAGCGTGCGGCTGGCGGAACGACCATTGCCAGCTTCGTTGGAGCTACCGTGCCGCCAACCGGCTAAAACTGACCGCCGCCGCCACCCCGGCGCCCGCGGCTGCCAGTACCAGCGTCCAGGTCGTGCCACCGACCGGCATCGCCGCGAACACCAGTGCCACCAGCGATGCGCCGGTCGTCTGTCCGAACAGCCGGGCGGTCGCCTGCATCCCGCTCGCTCCACCGCTGCGCGATGCCGGCGCCGAAGTAATGATCGCCCGATTGTTCGGCGTATTGAAAAATCCAAAACCGACGCCGCACAGCGTCATCCGCCATGTGATGTCCATCCAGGTGGGATGCTCGGGCAGCATCGCCATCGCCGCGAGGCCCAGTCCCATCACGACCATGCCGCAACCGCCGAGAAGTCCGGCCGGGTAGCGATCCGCCAGCCGCCCGGACAGTGGCGCGACGATCGCCACGGTGAGCGGCCACGGCGTCATCAGCAACCCCGTCTTCACCTGGTTCAACCCGAGATCATGCTGGAACAGAAACGGCATCGATATCTGCGCCATCGACTGTGCGACGAACGAGCTGATCGAACTCGCCACCGACAGCGCGAACAGCGGGATCCGCATCAGGTCCACCGGCAGCATCGGGGCGCGCTGGCTCATCATCCGCACCACCAGGACGCCGCCGGTGATCACTCCCACCACGAGGTCGAGGATCACGTGGAATTTCGAATCCCCGTGCCCGATCTCGGAGATCCCGATCAGCAGCGTGCCGAACGACACCGCCTGCAGCAGCGCGCCGCCAACGTCGAATTTCGCGCCCGAGTGTGGCGTGTCGGGCAACGCTCGCCACGCGATCACGCCGGCCACCAGTCCCAATGGCACGTTGACCGCGAACAGCCATGGCCACGGACCGACGGCGAGCACGGCCGATGCCACCGAAGGCCCCACCGCCGAGGCGATGGAGCCGATCGTCGCGTTCAGCCCGACGCCTCGGCCCAGAGACCGGCGCGGATAGATGAACCGGATCAGCGCGCCGTTGACGCTCATGATCCCCGCCGCGCCGAACCCCTGCGCGACCCGCGCCAGGATCAGTTCCGGCAGCGTCGACGACAGCGCGCAGAACACCGAGGCGATCGTGAATACCAGAAGTCCCCAGCGATAGACTTTGCGATAGCCATAAATTTCCCCGAGCGAGGCCAGCGGCAACAGCGACACGGTGACGGCGAGTTGAAACGCGTTCACCACCCAGATCGACGTCGCCGGGTCGGTGTGCAGATCGCGTGCGATCGCGGGCAGCGCGACGTTGGCGATGGCGCCGTTCAGCACCGCCAGGGTCAGGCCCAGAGCGATCGTCAGGATAGCCCAGTACCGGGCCGGCAGCGGCACGCCGTCAGGGTAAGCGACCGCCTGGACGACCGGTCCCTGGACGACCGTTGCCTGGGTGATCGCGGCCGGGATCGTGCCAACCCGGAGTGCGCCCGCCGGGTTCGACTCCGGCATCAGGCCGTCACCGGGTGCGGCAGCTCCGCGAGTACCGTTTCGACGTCAAGCGATGCGAGGTCGGGACGGCGCAAGACACGTACGTCGCGGCCACGCGGGGCGCAGAGCGCGGGATCGGAATCGCTGGAGAACAGGACCACCGCCGGACAGCCGAAAGTCGCCAGGAGATGCATCGGGCCGGTGTCATTGCCGACCGCGAAGCGCGCGGTACGGCCCAGATCCGCGACGTCGCCCAAATCAGTTCGTCCCGTCAGGTCCACGGCCGCCGGAATGTTTCGCGCGATCGGCGTCTCGGCCGCGGAGCCCACCACGACAGGCGTCAGTCCTCGCGCGCGCAAAGCCTCTGCCAGCGCCTGATAACGCGGAGCCGGCCAACGCTTCGCCAGCCGGTGGGGGGCGCTTCCTGGCACCAACACGACAAAATCCCTCGGCAGGCCGAAGCGGCCGATGTCGCCGCGGCACCAGGACAGATCGGCTTGTGGGATCGCGGCAATCCCGGCCTGACGGAGTTGTCCGATCAGCCGGTCATTGTCGTGCATACGGTCGCGGTTCGGGTCGCGGTCCGGGTGCGAGCATCCCATCGCTATGCCGGACCACTCCGGTCTCGCGGTCCGGGGAAACAATTTGAAGTAATGCGACGACCGGCCGGAGGTTTGCAAATCGTAAACCCGGGTAAACCCCGGCCGGATCAGCATCCGGCGCAACCGATACACGCCCGGAAGATCCCACCATGCCGGCCGCGCATCGACCAGCACCTCATCGAACCAAGGAGCCCGCGCGAGCCAACCGGCATACGGCGTCGTTGTCAGTATGCTGATCCGGGCATTCGCGTGGTGCGCCCGAATGGCGGCGAAGGCATTCAGCGACAGGACCACGTTGCCAAGAGCGCCCAGTTTGATGATCAGGATCGCGGGCTCAGGCATCGCGCGCGACTTCCCGTTCATATCGGGAGAGCAATATCTCCTGAAGGGTGAACAACCTGTCCGTCGAATAACCCCGCACCCGACAAGGGCCTCGCAACCCGAAACGCGGCGCGGTAACGATGGAGGGGTGAGGTTTGAACGTCATGCTCATGACCGAGCGTTGTACAGACCCCATCCCGCGGTCACAACAAGCGAGGTGCTCAGGTTTTATGGGGCGACGTAAATCCACTCGTCCCGGAGCAATCCGTATTTGACCCGTCCTCGGGCGGTACCCGGACCAATGAACACACCATGGTACCCGCGGATCGAACAGGTCTGTTTGAGCCGGCCGCCGCCGAACTGCCGCCGATCCCGTGGCCAGGCAGCGGCAAGCCGCCGGACACGGGCCAGCGGGTCCAATCCTCCCGATATCCTCAGGGCTGAGGCGGGGGAAAGTTGGCGGCCCAATGCCGGGCGATATCCAGTCGGCGGGTGACCCAGACACCACTGTGGCGCCCGATGTGATCCAGCAACC
>JBEKGV010000580.1:0-3953 GCA_050012615.1 Acetobacteraceae bacterium
AAACACGGCGGCAAGAGCATAGCCCAGGGCCTGCAGCCACGGCACGACAGCGGCGCCCAGATGCGCGAGACCCTGCCCCGCGGCGGCGGTAACCACCATGTAGGAAATCGAGCCGGCGGCGCGCACCGGCCCATATTCCATCTTCCCCTCTCGCGTCAGCGCGAGCGCCAAAGAGTCCGCCAATGGGCCAAGCGCCGATGCGGCGATCGCCAGGACCGCCGCCACCAGCAGGATCGGAGTAAAACTGTAGACCACGGTGTAAGTCAGGCTCATCGCCATGGCCGTGCAGGCCGCGAATGTCATGACCGGGCGCCGCCTGCCGACCCGGTCCGCCATCGTGCCCCATCCCGGCCCCGAAATGACCCGAAACAGCGAGGCAAGACCCAGGACCTGGCCGATCTCGGACGGGCTCAGGCCGCGATCCGCGAACCACAAGGGCATGAATGCGCTGACCGCGGCGACGGTGAATATGGCGGCCATGATCTGCGCGACCCGGAAGCCGGGAGACATCCAGACCGCGCGTCGCGCGTGATGGGACAAGCCGCGGTAAAGCACGTTGCCGATCGTTACCGGTCGGCGATGGTGTGAGCGGCGACCTCCTGGACCTTGCGTGCCATCGCGGCGATGCCATTGCCGCGATTGGTGGACAGCGCCTCCAGCAACCCAAGCTGCTTCAGGAACACAGGATCGGTGGCGAGGATTTCCTCCGGCGATCGGCCGGAATAAACGCGCAGCAGCAGAGCGATCAGACCCGACACGATCGCGGCGTCGGAAACGCCTGCGAAAAACAAGTTGCCGTCACGGAACGTCGCTTCCATCCAAACGCGGCTCTGGCAACCCGGCACCCGATGCGCGTCATCGGCCCAGTGGTCCGGGAACGGAGGGAGTTTGCGGCCCATTTCGATAATGAACTGATAACGCTCCATCCAGTCGTCGAACAGTTCCAGATCCTCGGCGATCGCGGTGATGGCCGCTCGCGCCGAGGGTTCCTCGGGAAGCAGAAAGGGGTCGTCCGCCATTCAGAGTTTCAACAACCGTCTCGCGTTGCCGTGGGCGATCTTAGCGCGGTCCTCGGCGCTGAACGGAATACGATGCAGCCATTCGGTCGCGGGCTTGTTCGGTGCGAACGGCCAGTCGACCGAGAACATGATATGGTCGACGCCAAGCTCCTGCACGCATAGCAACAGCGCTGGATCCGACCAAAAGCCGCTGGTCGTGACATAGAAATGCTCGCTGAACACATCGCGGAAACCGCGGCCGCCTTTGGTGTCGCGCTCCATCGTCATGTTGATGCGCCATTGCAGGAATGGCAGACCCTCACCCAGATGGCCGAAGATGACTTTAAGTTTCGGATATTTGTCGAACACGCCGGACAGCACGAGGCGCAGACCCTGAGTCGCGGTCTCCACCGTGAACCCCCAGGCGGCACGCAGGATGATTGGATATTTCTCTACGTATTCCTTGTAATACGCATCTATTACCGCCGGGTTCGGTGCCGACGGGTGAAAATAAATCGGCACATCCAACTCCTGGGCTCGTTCGTAGATCGGCCAGAAGAACGGTTCGTCGTTGAAACGGCCATTGGTCATACCGTGGATCATCGCGCCTTTGAAGCCGAGCTTTGTCACCGCGCGCTCCAGTTCGTCCGCCGCGGCCTTCGGGTCCGGGGTGGGTATGGTCGCGAATCCTCCGAACCGAGTAGGGTGAGCACCGATCGCGGCGTGCAGCCGGTCGTTGACGATCGGCGCCATGCGGATCGCGGTCTCGGCGTCCACCTTTTGCACCGACGGCGCGGAGTGGGAGATGATCTGGAAGTCGATCCCCGCGTCATCCATGTCTTTCAGTCGTGTGCCGCCGAAACTCTCCAGCCGCTCTCGCATATGCGCCGCGGCATTGGCGTCCAGCGGGCCATATAGCGCGCCAAGTTCCGGGTCCTGGAAGTGCTCCTCGAGCGCGATCACATATGGACGTTCAGCCATGATGACGGACTCCCCGTTTGCGGTGTGAGTTGTGACACGCGACGGCCTGGGCTGTCACGCCAGAGGGCCGGAATAAGGCGGCAAGCGTCAGTGCTCACGACACCGTCGACAGGAAGGCAACCGCCAGAAAGTTTCGGGCTTCGGTTCGGTTATGCTATCCATACGTACCACAACGCTCGGACCCAGCCTTGCCCACCGTGCTTGTTCCGCCAGAGCTTCTCGATCCCGTCGCGGCCTATTTCCACCCGCGCCGCGTGATCTTGTTTGGATTCACCACCCGCGGCGAGGCGGGCCCTGACATCGACATCGACCTTTCGGTGGTGGTGGATGACGACACACCGCCGGAAAAGTTGACGTTGAAGGCGGCATACGAGGCGCGCCAATCATACGACAACCCAACCGATATTTTCCCCTGCCGGGAGCAATCTTACCGCCGCAAATGCCAGATTGTCGGCACTTTGCCGTATGCCGCGCACACCGAGGGCATTGTTGTCCATGAGCGACCATGATCCCAATCTCGATGGATGTCGTCGTTCTGTGTCCACCACGCTCGTCATTCGCTCTGCGACACAGGCCGACCGGCCCGATTTACGTCGGGCCGTGGTTGAGTTGCAGGACTACGAACGCCTGCTGCATGCCACCCGCTTACCAGGCGAACAAATCGCCGACGCGTATCTCAATTGGATGCTGTGCAAGGCGGGATCCACCGGCATTGTGCTGGTGGCGGAGCGTAATGGAAGCTTTGTCGGCTTTGCCGCGGGTTGGATCGAAGAAGCTCAGAACCTCGCCGAAACCGTTGAGTCCAACCGTTTCGGTTACATCTCCGACATTTGGGTAGCGCCGGCGTTTCGTGGTCAGCGAATTGCTTCCCGGCTTTTAAAAGCGACCGAGCATCATCTTCACCGCGGCGGGGTCGAGCGTTTGCGCATCAACTCGCTCGCGACGAACACCTCAGCCCGGACAAGCTACGAGCACGCCGGGTTTGCTCCCTACGAAATCAGCTACGAAAAGCTCGTAATTGGTGAGAATGACGCATGACGGCGTGATCCAGCTTGCGAATCAGCCGGGTCGTGACGTGCCTTGGTAGCGGACCGAATCTATTGCGCCGGTGTGTTTCCGTAGGCTCCGACTCGCTTTCCATCAGTCCTCAGCTGCCCGCACGCGGCCAGGATATCCTGCCCGCGCGGCCGCCGCACAGGGGACGCGTAACCGGCGTCGTTCACAATCCGTGAGAAACGATCGATAGCCGCCCGGCTGCTGCGCTCGAATGTCGTGCCCGGCCATGGGTTGAACGGGATCAGGTTTACTTTCGCCGGCATCCCGGCGATCAGGCGCACCAGTTCCCGGGCATCCGCCTCAGAATCGTTGATCCCCTTCAGCATCACGTATTCGAATGTGATCCGCCGCGCGTTCGATGCGCCGGGGTAACGGCGGCATGCGGCCAGCAATTCGGCGATCGGATATTTGCGGTTCAACGGCACCAACTCATCGCGCAAATCGTCGCGCACGGCGTGCAAGGAAACCGCGAGGCATACCCCGAGTTCCGCACCGGCTCGATCCATCATGGGAACGACGCCGGACGTGGACAACGTGATCCGCCGTCGCGACAGACCAATGCCTTCGTTGTCCATCACAATCTTCATCGCTTTCGCGACATTGGCGTAATTGTACAGCGGCTCGCCCATGCCCATCAGCACGATGGTCGACAGCAACCGCGGCGTATCGCCTTTCGGGCTCGGCCACTCGCCATAGGAATCGCGCGCCGCCATGAACTGTCCGACGATCTCCGGCGCGCCGAGATTGCGCACCAGAGTTTGCGTGCCCGTGTGACAGAAGCGGCACGACAGAGTGCAGCCGACCTGCGAGGAAATGCAGACAGCGCCTCGATCTTCCTCAAGGTCCGGGATGTAGACGGTCTCTGCCTCCTGGCCATCCCGGAAGCGAAACAGGAATTTTCTGGTGTCGTCCGTGCTG
>JBEKGV010000581.1:0-3944 GCA_050012615.1 Acetobacteraceae bacterium
GACCAACAGTGCGGTCTGGCACTACCTGAACGAAAAGCAGGTGCCGCAACTGTTCCCCGGCACGGGCGCCACCAAGTGGGACGACCCCAGGGGGCATCCGTGGACCATGGCCTTCTTCATCAGTTACCAGGCTGAGGGGCACATCTACGCGGCCCACATCCTGAAGAACAAGCCCGACGCCAAAATCGCCGTGCTCTATCAGAA
The DNA here is from genome assembly GCA_050012615.1 of Acetobacteraceae bacterium. Classification (GTDB taxonomy): domain Bacteria; phylum Pseudomonadota; class Alphaproteobacteria; order Acetobacterales; family Acetobacteraceae; genus Rhodopila. The sequence goes on from JBEKGV010000581.1 coordinate 205, forward strand.
CGATGATTTTGGAAAGGACTATTTGAAGGGGTTGACCGATGGCCTCGGCGACAAGGCCGCGTCGATGATCAAGGCGCAGGCCTCCTATGAGTCCACGGACGCGACTGTCGACTCGCAGATTCTCGAGTTGCAGGCGTCGGGTTGCGATGTCCTCGTCACGATCGCGATCCCCAAATTTGGCGCGCAGGCGATCAGGAAGGTGGGCCAGATCGGATGGAAGCCGTTGCACATCCTGAACGGTATCGCCTCGTCGGTCGGCGTGACCTTGCAGCCCGCGGGCTTCGAATACGCGAAGGGAATCATCAGCGACAATTCGTTTAAAGACCCCACCGATCCCCAATGGCTCAAGGACGCGGGCTACAAACAGTGGCTCGCGTTCATGGACAAATATTACCCGAACGGCGACAAGTCCGATCAACAGACCGTCTACGGTTACTCGATCGCCCAGACGACGGTGCAGTTGCTGAAGCAGTGCGGCGATGACCTGACCCGCGAGAATGTGATGAGGCAGGCGGCCAGCTTGCATGATTTCGAATTGCCGATGTTGCTGCCCGGCATCGTGGTCAACACCAGCGCCACCAATTTCGCGCCGATCAGACAAGCCCAGATGAGGCGCTTCGACGGCGAGCGCTACGTTCCATTCGGTCCGGTCCTGAGTGGCGCGATCGGCTGAACCGGGCCGGCCGTCCGGCGCCGGGAGCCAGGACGGCCGCTCGGACGACTATGCGCGGCTACGCGCCTAAATCAGGCACAACGCCCGCAACTCCCGCCGCAGCACCGGCGGCAGCGCTGCTTCGCCCATCGCCATCACCGACTCATCGAGGTCGGCCGGTGCCGCCTCCGGCTGTAAATATCGCCACCCCTGAAACGGCCGCGTCGGGCGGCCGATCAGCGGCACCACCTCGGTGTCCAGCACGAAACTCGCGCATTTCGACTGATCGTCGCGCTTGTCCTCGATGATATCGACAATGCGCTGCCGCGCCAGCATCGAGCCGCTGATCACCCAGTACAACGATCCGCCATCCATCACCTCATTCCCCCGCCGGGGGAAATTGCGCGTACGGTGCCGCAGCGGCGGATTGGTCCGCAGACGGTCGGCCTGCAAGGCGCGGATATGGTCGATATCCCGCACTCCCACGGCCAGTTTGGCGATATGCAGCATGGCGGCGACTCGGGGCTTTGGCGCTCGACACCAATCATGCCATCGTCTGGCACCGAACGGGAGAGCCGGACGTCCGCTCCCGGAAAAGAAACCGGGGGAAAACCGCCATGAGCGACGCCGTCATCGGGCCGCCGGAGGAACGCCACCGGCTCGGCGGCGTTCCCTAACGCCTCCGTGCCCGCCGCGATGCTGCTGATGGGCCTGGGCATCTGGCTGTTCACCCCCGACCACGCCGGGAAAGACCTGGATTCCACCGCGGTTTGACCTTAGGACAACGCCGTATGAACCGCGGCCTGGACCGGCTCCTGACCCTCACCTTCGGCGCGGAAGGGAATGAGGCCAACTATCTTGGCACCGGCTGGTCGGGTATCGAACCCGGCAGCCGCTGGATGATCGGGCAGCGTAGCGAACTGTGGTTGGAACATCCTGGCACGGGTCACGACCTGATCCTGGAACTGGATCTCGGCATCATGGGAACGTCGGCGGGCCCGGTCGCGCAGAGGCTGGTGGTTGGTGTGCGCGACAAGGGCATCGCGCAGATCAGCGTGTCGCGCGGCGGCACACTCGGGTTTCATCTCCCGGCGGCGATGGTCGAAACGCCGGGCCCGGTGAGGATCATGTTCATTCATCCGGACTTTCGCCGGCCGGTGGATTTCGGAGCGGGCACGGATGATCGCCAGCTGTCGTTCTCGATGCGGACCCTCCGCCTGCTCCGCGTCCTTCCGCGTCCCGGGCCCGCGAGTGGGCCGGAGCTGCCGCGAGATGAACTGATCATGCGGTTCGAAAGTTTGGGCGACAATTGCGAATTTGGCCTTGTGCAACGCCACGTCGGCGCGGAGCCGCTCGGGTTGTTGCGATTTACCTTCATCGAGCCTGGCGACCTGCTGCGAGGTATGCGAACCGGGTTCCACGGTCTGGGCGAACCTGGCACCACGGAAGTCATCGTCAGCGGCAAAGATCGTGAGTTCATCGTCAACGACAGGTCTTTCGGAATGACGTTCCATACCTGGCAATACGAAACTGAACTCGATATCGAAACGGTCCGCCAACAGCAAAGCGCCCGCCTGGGCTTTCTTAAACGGAAATTCCTCGAAGACGTGACCAACGGGGAAAAGATCTTCGTCATCAAGCGCCTCGACCCGCTCCGCCCGGAGGAGGTGCTGCCGATCTACGTGGCGTTGAACGAACCGCGCCGGAACCGGCTGCTGTGGGTGGTGCCGGCCGACGCGACGCACCCATCGGGAACCGTTGAGGTGTTGTTGCCGGGCTTGTTGCGCGGCTATGTCGATCGGTTCGCACCTTACGAAAACGCGCCCGATTTGTCGTTGTCCGCATGGCTCGCCGTTTGCGAGGCGGCATGGCGGGCCGCGGGAAACGAATAGCAGGGACTTGACGAACGCGGGGAAGCGGCGAGCCTGGGACAGGAACAAAGGAGAAATGTGTTTCCATGCCCCAGACTCCCAACCCCATCGCCACGTTGGGCTTTATCGGCCTCGGCGTGATGGGCGAGCCGATGTGCGGCCATCTCGCACGCCGTTCCGGCAAGCCGATCCTGGCATATGATTTGCGGCCCGAACCGCTCGAGCGGCTTGCATCCAATGCGGTGACGTCGGCTTCGCCGGCGCAAATCGCGGCCAGGGCCGACCTTATTTTGATGTCGCTGCCTGACGGCCGTGCGATGGCCGCCGTCGTCGCCGAGCTGGAACAGAATTTGCGGCCGGGCCAATGCGTGGTGGACACCAGCACGTCGTCGGTCGCATTGACGCGTGAGATCGGCGAGCGATTGACGGCCAAGGGCATCCTGTTCGCCGATGCGCCGGTCGCTCGCACGCGTGAGGCGGCGGCGAAGGGCGAGTTGTCCATCATGGTTGGCGCGACCGAGGAAACCTTCGCCCATGTCCGCCCCATCCTTGAAACGATGGGCACCGACGTCACTCATTGCGGGCCCGTCGGCTGCGGCCAGGTGGTGAAAATTCTGAACAATATGCTGGTGTTTCAGCACACCGCCGCGCTGGCCGAGGCGATCGCGATCGGCCGGCGCAACGGTGTCTCTCCCGAGGTGTTGCTGCCGACCATGGCGATGGGTTCCGGCGACAGTTTCGTGCTGCGCAATCACGGCATGAAATCGATGCTGCCGCGGGAGTTTCCGTTGCGCGCCTTCTCGACCCGCTATGCGATCAAGGACCTGTCTTACGCGCTGGAGATGGCGGAGGCGTCGGGGCTCGACATGAAGGCCGCGAAACTGACAATGGAACGGCTGAAAGACACTGACGCCGCGGGGTTCGGCGCTGAATACCATCCCGTGGTGCTGAATGTGATCGATCCGTTATGAGCGGAGAGCGCGTCTTCGTTGCCACAGGCTTGTTCCCTTCGGCGGCGGACTGGCGCGCCGCCTGCCGGAACGATCCTGTGCTGTCCGTGTGGGCCGGCCAGTGGTCGGTCTGTTTCGCGATCGAAAGCGGCGAGGTCGCCGTGTCGTTCGATTTCGTCGACGGATGCGTGCAGGAAGGGGCGGGCGCTCCGCTGTTCACTCTCGCCGCGCCGGACGCGATCTGGGAGAAGTTCCTGCTTCCCGTTC
>JBEKGV010000582.1:0-3938 GCA_050012615.1 Acetobacteraceae bacterium
GGCCGAAGCCCGTCAGGGTATCGGCGGCTGGTTGGGGTTCTACAATGAGAAGCGACCGCACCAGGCGCTGGACTATCGGACGCCACGCGCGGTTCATGAAGCGGCAGCCTGTGAGCATGTGGACAACGCTTGCGCGTCGCTCCGCGACGCTCAGGCGTTGCCCACATGCTCACAGGCACATCATCAGAAAAAGGAAGTAATCATGTATTGACAAGTAAAGAATAGGGTCTATACTGACCCTTAGACTTCCCCTTGGATCGGGAGGGGCGTTGGAACACGGTGGGACTCTCTCTTAAGTCACCCCGGTTCCTGTCCAACCAATGGGGTCCACCTCAGTCTGATAATGCGTCGCCCGGCACCGCGCCAACATCGGGGCGGATCGTTTCAGCGAAAGGCCAAACAGGCGCGCCCCTGCCCAAGAGCGCGCTTGCCTGATGGCTAACAACACCCGTGGGCGAAACCACAGCCGGCCAGTCACAGTGATACCTTGTCACGTGTCATAAGTCAGGATTAACTGTCGCGCGGCGTCCTCCGCCGCCCGCATCGCCTCGTAAACGGCACCGTAAGTAGATTCCGAACCTTACGCGACTCGCCGACGGTTTGCGACCTCGGGATCAGGAAGGTGGCAACACACCACGCTTCCAGGTTTCCTCCCCTTCAAACTTGGGGTCGTTCGTGTCGCACGAGCGGCCCCTTTTTGGGTTGTTGCCCCGCGTCCAGCCCATCCCAAAAACGCCAAACAGGCGCGGTGCCCGGTTCGGGTACTAAGCGCGCGCGCCTGCCTCTGCAACGCCCACTCGTGCGACGCAAGCGACAGGCGATCATAGCAAGGAGGATCAGCATGGCCATCGCCCGCGACGGCACCTCATGTCGCAGAGCGTTGAACCGCGTCGCTTCGTAACTGGCGTTCGAGCGCTGGCCTGATCCAATTGGCAAAGTGCCCAATACGCTCAGGACGCCAAGAGATCCGATTGGTGGTGAAGCCGCCGCTTCGGCATTTCCATCCACACGCTCGTGAACCCTTCAGGCGCCGATCCAGGGATACCGAAGTCGGGTCTTCCCATGCACCAACGGATCAGCGGACACGCACGGCAGACAACCGGCGGCGTCGTCGTGGCGCGGCGACACACTGGGTAGCACTCGGAGCCGATCCGCAAGCGGATCACATCACGCCTGATGTGCCCGGATTTCCGGATCGGGTGCTGCTCGCATAGCATCGCCCTTGGGAAGGGGAGGAGACAAGAAGGTGCAGGTCGTCAACGCGCAGGTACATATTTGGTCGAGCGGAACTCCGTTGGCACCACATTTACAGGTTTCGCATTATGGCGCGGATGAACTCCTGCGCGAAATGGCGAACGCAGGCGTGGATGCGGCACTGATCCATTCGCCGAGTTGGGACTCTCGGTCGCATGAGATCGCCGTCGAAGCGGCGCGCGCGCACCCCAACCGGTTCGCCGTCCTGGGATATTTGCCGCCCGACCTGGTGCAAAGTCGTGCGCTGATTGATAGTTGGAAAAGACAACCCGGTGTGCTCGGATTGCGTTATGCTCTGGTTCGACCGGAACAGCAGAGCTGGCACGCGGACGGCACGATGGACTGACTGTGGCCGGCAGCGGAGCAGGCTGGAGTTCCCATCGCCCTCATGGCCAGCCGGTTCTTTCCGTTGGTCGGCCAGATCGCCGAGCAGCATCCCGGACTGCGTCTGATCATCGACCATCTCGGCCACGTCCTCGGCGCCAAGGACGATGCGGCATTCAGCAGGAACGCCGAACTGTGCGCGTTGGCCAAGTACCCCAACATCGCGGTGAAGGCTACTGGCGCCCCTGGATATTCCACGGCATCGTATCCAATTCGGAACATACATGATCACATGCATCGTATCTTCGATGCGTACGGACCTGATCGGTTTTTCTGGGGTACCGACATCACGCGGATGCCCTGCAGCTATCGTCAGTGCGTAACCACGTTCACCGAGGAACTGCCATGGCTCGCCGGCCGTGATCTCGAACGAGTGATGGGCCAGGCCTTGTGCGACTGGATCGGCTGGCGGCGCGCGGCGATATAACCGTGCGTGGCGTCACAAAGGAGAAAACCGAACGTGGCGAAATTCACTTTCCCCCTCGAGGCGACGCATATCATGATGGTCGCGCGCGCCATCGGCGATGAGAATCCGGTCTATCAGGACGCGGAAAAGGCGAATGACACCGAAGTCGGCGGCATCATCGCGCCACCGACGTTCGCGGTGGCCTTGGCACAATTCAATCCGGACGTCTCGCGTCCCAGGCTGGGCGAGAAATGGTTCGGTTCCGGAAAAGGGTCGACCGGCATCGAAGGCAAGGCCCCGTCAGCCGGCGGGTTGAACGCCGAGCGACATTTCGAATATTTCCGTCCGGTGCGACCTGGCGAAGTACTCACCGCTGAGACCAGGCCGGGCAAGACCTGGGAGCGCGAGGGTAAACGCGCCGGCAAATTGTTGTTTTCCGATCGCATCACCGACTTTCGCGATCAGAATGGAGAACTCGTCGTCTCCGTCCGAAGCGTCAGCGTCAAGACCGAACGTCCGGTGGATCCGCGTTGAGTGGGCATGGTTGGCGCGGGTCCTTGCCGACCTTCGATCGATCCAGCTCACGACACACGAGGCCAGGTGATATTCGAGGCAACCATCCGCAAGCGCTGCCCTCGCACGCTAGCCGATCAGTTCGCGCTCGTTCTGCGCCATGGCGGCGTAGGCCCGAGATCGTCCGCGCCCGGCATGTCGGCCGCGATCTCGGTCTCAGATGATCCCGTCCCGCCGCAAGCCCGCGACCGCATCAGTATCCAGGCCGAGCCAGTCGGCCGGCAGTTCGGCGGTGTGCTCGCCGAGCAATGGTGCCGGCCTGACTTCGCACGGCACGCCATCGAACCTAACCGGCCACGTCGGCATCGTCATCGTGCGTTCGCCATGCGTCATCGTTTGCAGGATGCCGCGCTGCCGGAAGGTGGGCTCGTTGGTCAGCTCCATCGAGTCGAGGACGGCACCGGCGGGCACACCGACCGCGCTCAACTGCGTCATCGCCTCGTGTTTCGTATGCTGCCGCGTCCAGCCAGCCACGATCTCGTCGACCTCGGCCTCACACTTCAGGCGAGCATCAGGCGTGTCGTAGCGTGGGTCGCCAATCAGGTCCTCGCGCCCGATCAGCTTTAGCAGGCGAGGCCAGTGCTCGGGGTTCGCACGGCTGGTCAGCAGGTACACGTAGTCGTTAGGACCACCGGGCTTGCACGGATAGATGCCACCGGGCGGATTGTTGGCAGGCGGCCGTCGAGGCGCGGCGGTACCGGTGCGCGCCTGAGTGATGAACATGCCGCGGCTGTAATGCATGACGGAATCCTGCATCGCCACCTGCAGCCGCCGTCCCTTGCCGGTGCGCGCACGATCAAACAGCGCACTGACGATGCTGAATGCCAGCAGCATGCCGGTGCCGGTGTCGCCGATCGTCGGGCCGGGCTTCACCGGCCTGCCATCACGCTCGCCGGTGATGCTCATCGCCCCGCCCGCCGCCTGAGCGATCGGGTCGAACGACAAACCCTTCTCGTATGGGCTGCCATCCCCAAATCCTTTCACCTGGGCATAAATAATCTGCGGATTGATCGTGCTGACCACGTCGTAGCCCAGGCCCAATCGCTCGACCGCGCCGGGAGCGAAGTTCTCGGTGAAAACGTCGGCTTGCTTCACCATCTCCTTGACCAGTGTCAGGCCTCGTTCAGATTTCAGATTGACCGTGATCGAGCGCTTGTTGGCGTTATACATCATGAAATAGTAGGCGTCGCCGAAGCCGGTTCGTCCGGCCTCGCCACCCTTCGGGTTTTCCACCTTGGCGATGTCGGCGCCCATCCAGGCGAGCGCCTCGGTGCAAGTCGTTCCGGCTTCGAACTGCGTAAGGTCGAGCACGCGAATACCG
>JBEKGV010000583.1:0-3937 GCA_050012615.1 Acetobacteraceae bacterium
CGACATCATGCAGACCCCGCCGGCATTCTCCGCGATCAAGGTCGCCGGTGAGCGCGCCTATGACATGGCCCGCGAGGGCCGCGCCCCAATTCTGGAACCCCGCCCAGCCCGTGTCGACAGTTTTGAACTGAAAGACCGCCCCGACCCGGACCACGCCACCTTCGAGGTCGCCTCGGGCAAAGGCGTCTACATGCGAAGCCTCGCCCGCGACCTCGCCGTCGCATGCGGATCACTGGGCTTCATCCAAACGCTGCGCCGGCTCAGGGTCGGCCCGTTCACCGAAGCCCAGGCAATACCGCTGGACAAACTGCGCGAACCGGAGGATACGCTGCCGGCTTCCCCGGACCTCCTGCTTCCGGTCGCGACCGCGCTGGCCGACATCCCGGCGCTGGCCCTGACGGAATCGGAGGCCGCCGGCCTCAGGCACGGCCAGGCGATCAGCCTCGTCGCGTTGATGGGCCGGATTCCGCGTTCGGCCGACCCCGATGGGGGTCTCGCCCGGGCGATGGCGGGGGACCGCGTGGTCGGGCTGTGCCGTCTGGAGGACGGGCTGCTCCGGCCAGAGCGGATTCTCTGACCTCTGACGACAGGAGTAACCTGATGTCGATCACGGCCGAGCGCCGCACGACGCTCATTGGCGAGTATAAAACCGGCTCCGACGACACCGGCAGCCCGGAGGTTCAGGTCGCCATCCTGACCGAACGGATCATCAACCTGACCGAACATCTGAAGACCCACGCGAAGGATTTCCACTCGCGGCGCGGGCTGCTGATGATGGTGGGACGCCGACGCCGGCTGCTAGACTACGTAAAGCGGAAAAATCAGCAGCGATATGAGACGCTGATCGGCCGTCTGAGCCTGCGGCGGTGATTCCGCGGTGCTAGTTCCGCGGTCGGGGCCACTTTTTGCCCGACTTTAAGATGACGAAACCCCCGTCCATCCCATATAGGACGGTCAGACGACCCCGCGCACCATCCTGGCGTGCGGGCAACGCCGCGGAATGCGGCGGACCGACAGACCGCTGATCCGGCACGCTCAGAAAAGGAGCGGGAACCGCGACGGCGTTTCCGGTAACATGGCTCCGGCCGTGCCCCCATGGAACTCCATCGGGTACGGCCCTCCTCCATGCCACCCGAGACGCCGCCTCCCGACCAAACCCTGGGAAGTCCGGCAGCCGTCTCGGTGTCCGCCGATGCCGCGCATCGTAAGGACTGTGAATGTTCAACTATTTCCGCAAGGAACTCGATTGGGGCGGGCGCAAGCTCGTGCTCGAAACGGGCAAGATCGCCCGCCAGGCCGATGGGGCCGTGCTGGTCTCCTATGGCGAGACCATCGTGCTTTGCACCGCCGTCGGCGTGAAGACCGCCAAACCCGGCCAGGATTTTTTTCCATTGACCGTGAACTACCAGGAAAAGGCGTTCGCCGCTGGTAAGATCCCTGGTGGGTTTTTCAAACGCGAAGGCCGTCCGTCGGAGGCCGAGGTGCTGAAAAGCCGCCTCATCGATCGCCCGATTCGCCCGCTGTTCCCCGAGGGTTTCAAGAACGAGGTGCAGATCGTCGCCACCGTGCTGTCGCACGACATGGAAAACGACCCTGACATCATCGCGATGATCGGATGCTCGGCCGCGCTGACCCTGTCGGGCATCCCGTTTTTCGGCCCGGTCGCGGCGGCCTCGGTCGGCTATCACGACGGCGCCTACATCCTGAACCCCACCTTGACGCAGGGTAAAACCAGCCAGCTGCAACTGGTCGTCGCCGGCACGGCCGAGGGCGTCCTCATGGTCGAATCCGAAGCCCAGGAGTTGCCGGAAGACGTCATGCTGGGCGCGGTGACGTTCGGTCATACCTCGTTCCAGCCGGTCATCAACGCCATCATCGAACTGGCCGAGCATGCCGCCAAGGAACCCTGGCCGCTGCCGGAACCCTCCGCGGAAGCCGAGGCGTTGAAGACCCGGCTCGACGCGCTGGTCCGCCTGGGCATCACCGATGCCTACCAGATCGTCGACAAAGGGGCTCGTCACAACGCGGTCGATGCCACCAAAGCGGCGGCCATGGAGGCCCTGAAGGCGGAGGGTCTGGATACCGAGAAGGCCAAAGCCGCCTTTAAGGACCTGGAAGCCGACGTCGTGCGCGGCGCTATCCTGCGCACCGGCCTTCGCATCGACGGCCGCGACACGAAAACCGTCCGTCCGATCATCGCCGAGGTCGGCATCCTGCCACGCGCCCATGGCTCGTCCCTGTTCACCCGCGGCGAAACGCAAGCTCTTTGCGTCGCCACCCTGGGCACCGGCCAGGACGAGCAAATCGTCGACGCGCTGGAAGGCGAATACCGCTCGAACTTCATGCTGCACTACAACTTCCCGCCGTACTCGGTCGGTGAGGCGGGTCGCATGGGATCGCCGGGCCGCCGCGAGATCGGTCATGGCAAACTCGCGTGGCGCGCCATCCATCCCATGCTGCCAGAGAAAGAAAAATTCCCGTACACGATGCGCGTGGTCTCCGAGATCACCGAGTCGAACGGTTCGTCCTCAATGGCGACGGTGTGCGGCGGATCGCTGGCTCTGATGGATGCCGGCGTTCCGTTGAAGCGGCCGGTGGCTGGCATCGCCATGGGTCTCATCAAAGAAGACCACGGTTTCGCTGTCCTCTCCGACATTCTGGGCGACGAGGACCACCTCGGCGACATGGACTTCAAGGTGGCGGGGACCGAGGCCGGGATCACCTCGTTGCAGATGGATATCAAGATCACCTCCATCACGCCCGAGATCATGGAAATCGCTCTGGCCCAGGCCAGAGACGGCCGCTTGCACATTCTGGGCGAGATGGCGAAGGCGCTGACCGGTGCCCGCGGTGACGTGGCCGCGACCGCACCCCGGATCAGCATCATCACCGTGCCGAAGGAAAAGATCCGCGAGGTGATCGGCACCGGTGGCAAGGTGATCCGCGAAATCGTCGAGCAAACCAAGTGCAAGATCGACATCGACGATGACGGGACGATCAAGATCGCGGCTGTCGACGCCTCCCAGGCACAGGCGGCGATCGACTGGATCCGCGGCCTGACGGCGGAGCCGGAGATGGGCGTGATCTACAACGGCAAGGTCGTGAAGACGGCGGATTTCGGTGCGTTCGTGAACTTCATGGGTTCGCGCGACGGACTTGTTCACATCAGCGAACTGAAACCGGAGCGGGTCGCCAAGACCACGGACGTGGTCAATGTCGGGGATCAGGTGAAGGTCAAGGTCATCGGCTTCGATGAGCGCGGCAAGATCAAGCTGTCGATGCGCGTGGTGGACCAGGCAACGGGCACCGACATCACCGCCCAGGTGGGCGAACGTCCGGCTCGGGGCGACCGGCCCGAGAGAGGTGATCGTCCGGATCGTGGTGGTGATCGCGGGGATCGCGGGTTCGATCGGCCTCGGCGCGAACGGCCTGCGTTTCAGGAGGGAACCGACCAGCCGCCGATCGGGGAATGATGTCGCGGGCGCCGAGGCCAATCCTCGGCGCCCTATCGACAGCGGCAATGGTTTGCCCTTCCATTTGCGGCTCGCCGGGCGTACGGGACCGGACACTGGCTTGACACAGCCGGTGTCAGGCGTCGTATCCATGTGTCTTCGTGTAACTGGCACCGGCCGCACCCGACTTCACCGGGCCTGAATAGGAATGACCGGAGCATGCAGGCGATAAACGCGATCAGGATGGGCGGCTTCGACGTGTTGCCCCTTGTGGAAGGGGGCAAAGGCGTAGCTATCTCCAATGGCACCACGGCAGGTCATTGGGCCCTGGGTGGCGGCATCGGCACGATTAGCGCCGTCAATGCAGACAGTTATGACGCCGACGGCAAACCTGTTCCCCAGGTTTATCACGCCCGCACACGGCGGGAGCGGCACGAGGAGTTGATTGCCTACGCGGTGAAAGGCGCTCTGGCCCAGGCTCGGAA
>JBEKGV010000584.1:0-7561 GCA_050012615.1 Acetobacteraceae bacterium
CGTTCGCAACACCTGCCAGGTCGGGATCTGTTCCTCATGCCGGCGGCGATTGTTCTTCCACACCCGCTCGTACGGACAATTATGGAAATAATAATATTCCAGATGCTTGAACTCGGACCGAGCGGCCGAAAACAACTCCTCGGTCAGCTTCACATAGTCGTCCATCGACCCGCCGATATCCAGGAACAACAACACCTTCACCGTATTGTGCCGCTCGGGCACCAGCTTCAGGTCTAGCATCCCGGCGTTGTTCGCGGTCGATTTGATCGTGTCGGGCAGATCCAGTTCGGTCGCCGCACCCTGTCGCGCGAACCTCCGCAAGCGACGCAACGCCAGCTTCATTCCGCGGGTTCCCAACTCGACCGTGTCGTCCAGATCGCGAAAATCCCGCTTGTCCCACACCTTCACGGCGCTCCGATTGCGCGATTTGTCCTGCCCGATCCGTACGCCCTCAGGGTTGTAGCCATACGCCCCGAACGGCGACGTTCCCGCCGTGCCGATCCATTTCGATCCGCCCTGATGACGTTCCTTCTGTTCCGCCAGCAATTCCTTCAGCCGTTGCATGATCGCGTCGAAGCCGCCCAAAGCCTCGATCGTCTTCATCTCCTCCGGCGACAGCAGTTTCTCGGCCAGCTTCAACAGCCACTCCTCGGGCAATTCCTGAGGCTTGACCCCTTCCGGCGGCTCCAGCCCCTTGAAGCAGGCGGCGAACACCCGGTCGAACTTATCCAGGTGCCGTTCGTCCTTCACCAGCGTCGCGCGCGCCAGGTAATAAAAATCTTCGACGCTGTAATCCGCGACGCCAGCCCGCATCGCCGCCATCAGCGTCAGATACTCGGTGATCGAGGCCGGCAATCCCGCGTTGCGCAACCCCAGGATCAGATGCGAGAACATCAGCCGCGGCGGGCCAGAAACGCGAGACGTTCGAACAAATGCACGTCCTGTTCGTTTTTCAATAACGCGCCATACAGCGGCGGAATGACCAGTTGCTTCTCGTTGGTGCGTAACGCCTCGACCGGCAGATCCTCGACCATCAGCAACTTCAGCCAGTCCAGCAACTCCGAGGTCGCGGGCTTTTTCTTCAGGCCAGGCACCTCGCGGACCTGGAAGAAAACATTCAATGCCTCCCGGGTCAGATCCTTGCGAATGTCGGGATAATGCGCCTGCACGATCCGCTCCATCGTTTCGCGGTCTGGAAAGCGGATATAATGGAAGAAGCAGCGGCGCAGAAACGCGTCCGGCAACTCTTTTTCGTTGTTCGACGTGATGATCACCACCGGCCGGTGCTTCGCCACGACCGTCTTGCGGGTTTCGTAAACGAAGAACTGCATCCGGTCGAGTTCCAGCAACAGGTCGTTGGGGAACTCGATATCCGCCTTGTCCACCTCATCGATGAGCACGACGACCGGTGCATCAGCCTCGAACGCGTCCCACAACTTGCCGCGCACGATGTAGTTGGCGATGTCGTGCACGCGCTCATCGCCCAGTTGACCATCGCGCAAACGGGAGACGGCGTCGTACTCGTAGAGTCCTTGTTGTGCTTTGGTCGTCGACTTGATGTGCCACTCGATCAACGGATGGCCAAGCGCCTCGGCTACTTCGTGTGCCAGGACGGTCTTGCCTGTGCCCGGTTCTCCTTTGACCAGCAGCGGCCGTTGCAGGGTCACCGATGCGTTCACCGCCACCTCCAGGTCGCGAGACGCGATGTATCGTTCCGTACTCTTAAAGCCAGCCACCGTCGGCGCTCCATCTTCGTTCGCATCGGAGTGTGTTGCGATCGCCCCCAGGCCGCAAGTGTGCGACGGCTTGTATCCGTGGCCGAGCCCGCACAGGTTAGGCCGTGTCCCAGAGAATGTTCCAGATGAAAGACACGGTATGAGTAACGTCCCATGAGTAATGTCCCTCGGGGCTGGCCCTCCGATCGCCCATTGGCGGTGTCCGTCGCCGTGATGCTGGAAGGTTGGGCAGCGCCCGACGCGCCAGGTATCGGTCCGATGGGTAATCCCCTCAAGCCCGGCACCATCGATCTTCAGGCCCGCTCCTGGGCCGACTATGGGGCGAAAGTCGGCGCATGGCGGCTGCTCGATTTGTTGGACAGGGAGGGAGTTCGCGCGGTGTTCTACACCTCTGGCGTGGTGGCCGAGCTTTATCCGGAGCTCCCCGCCGCGATCGCACAGCGAGGCCATGTCGTGGCGGCACATGGCTGGTCACAGGGCACCCTTCCCGCCTATTTGACCGAGGCGGCGGAGGAAGCGGATATCGCCCGCTGTGTCAGCATTTTACGCCAGACAGCGGGAACGCATCCGTCCGGCTGGCTCAGCCCGCGTTGCACGCCGAGCGCGCATACATCGCGGCTGTTGGCGAAAACGGGGTTCCGCTGGCACGCGGACATGTTCGACAGCGACCTCCCCTATCCGATCGCGACCGAGGCAGGATCGTTACTCGGTGTCCCATTCACGATGGAGGTGAACGACATGCCGCTTTACGTGCGTTATGGTAATGAACCCGATGCATTCGCACATACGCTGGAGAAAATCGTTTCAGGCTGGCCGCGACTGGGGTCGCCGTTCGGATGCCTCGACATCACGGTTCACGCGCATGTGTTTGGCCGGCCCTATGGAGCGCTGGCGCTTCTGGATTCGCTCGCGGTAGTGCGGCGGCACGGGTGGTGCTGGCTGACGGATCACGCCCGGCTGACGGAGATTTTCGCGGCAGGATGAAGTAAGACGCACAACCCACACGTCATCCCACGGCTCGTCCGGGGGACCTGTCGCGGCACTGTGCGGCGATAGGTGGCACGGCCATGTTGTTCGACACAATTTTACTTTCAATCGTTATTGCAATGGCGATGTAACCCGCCGTCTGCTGGGCTGCCCACCGGGGGCGGGATAACCGAAATCAGAAATCCGAAACGACCTGGCGGGGCGAGCCGTACGCCGATTGACCCGCTGAGTGAGTAGCCCTCGGCCCATGATATATGCGCGTCGGCGGCCGGCGCTGACTGACGGATGCCTTCAGGCCACTCACGGCGCGGCCGGGATCTGCATCGAGTTTCTCGCGATCCAGCCTGCCAACGAGCGAGCCTTGCAGATGAGTACCGCGTTAACCAGCCCGGGGGTCGATGCCAGCTCCGATCTCGATCGGAGCGAGCCGCCGGACGCCGTGCGTCCCTGGCGGCGCGCGCGCGAACAGGTCGCCACCGTGCTGGCGATCGCCGCGTGCGTCATCGGTTCGCTTTGGCTCATCGTCGCCTTTGTGATCCAAACTGAGCGTCATGCGGCATTCGATCACGCCCGCAGCGAAACAAACGACCTGAGCGCCGCATTTCAGGCGGAGGTCAAGGGCAAGCTGGACGCGGTCGTGCGCTCAATGGACTTCATCGCCAACCGAATTCGGACCGATGGGAATTTCGATGCTTATGCCTGGGCGCGGGAACACCAATCGCTGACGACGAACGTGATGGAGGCGGTGGGGTTCATCTCGGCAGACGGCATCTTGCTCTCGACGAGCCTTGATCCGAATCACCCGGCATTTAACCTGGCTGACCAGGATTACTTTAAGGTCCACCTGGACGGCAGCTTTCACGGGCTCTACGCCAGCCGGCTCGCGATCGGACGCATCCTCCACAAACCCCGCATCGTGATCTCTCGTCGCGTTGACTCGACCGACGGTCGCTTTCTCGGGGTACTCTTCGTCAGCCTCGCGCCGAGACACCTGACGGCACTCCATCTCGCGGCGGACTTCGGCTCCCGGGATTTACTCACGCTGATCGGAAGAGACAATGTCATCCGCGCGCGCTTCGGTGCCGGCAGTGACAACGGCGAAACAGGGGCGGGCGAACAGGTGCCACCACCACCCCAAGCGATCAAAGATGGCATGGCGGCACAGTCCTTCATCCGGCCAGCCTTGCTCGATGGTGTCAGCCGGCTGTTCAGCTCTATGTCAGCGTCGGTTTCGATCTCGACCAGGTACTGCGGCCGGCTGTCGCGCATGCCTGGCTGATAGCGGCGATCGGGATTTTCGCGACCTGCATGCTCGGCGGTCTCGCGCTGTTGTTGATCATCGAAATTCGCCGCTGCGCCGATCGCGAGGCAAAGCTCGTGACCGAGCACGCCAGGACGGAAGCGGAAGTTCGCAAAGCACTGGAGGTCCAGACGCAGCTCCAGGCGAGCGAACAGCGGCTGCGCGACTATGCCGTGATGTCGTCCGACTGGCTTTGGGAACAGGACGCCGATCTTAGGTTCACCGACATCGGCAACGAGGCGTCCCCTGGCCGCAATATGACGCATATCGGCAAACGCAGGTGGGAGGCGAACGATACCAGTCGGGCTCCCGAACTCTGGGCCGAACACGAGCGCGATGTCCTCAGCCACAAGCCCTTTCGGGATTTCCGCTTCAGCGTCATTGGTCCCGATGGGACCCAGCGCCACGTCAGCATCAATGGCCTGCCTGTTTACGACAATGCCGGCCGCTTCGCCGGTTATCGCGGGACCGGGCGTGACGTTACGCTGGAAGTCAAGGCGGAGGCGGAACTCCGCGAGGCAAAGAACCGCGCCGAACAGGCCGAGACTTTGCTGCGCGATGCGGTGGACAGCGTATCCGAGGGTTTCGTGATCTACGACAGCGAGGATCGGCTCATCCTGTGCAACGAGGCCTATCGCCGCATGTATCCTGCCAGCGCCCCGCTCATGGTGCCCGGGGTGAAATATGAAACCTTGGTTCGCAACAACCTCGTTGCCGGCAGCTATCCCGAGGCCGTCGGGCGCGAGGAAGAATGGCTCGCCGAGTTCATGCGGGGCCATGGCGCCGCCGCCATCGACATGGAGACCCGGTTAAGCGACGGCAAATGGGTCCTCGTGGCGGACCGGCCGATGCGCAGTGGCGGTATCGCTGGTCTCCGGGTCAACATCACCGCCCTGAAGCAGGCGAAAGAGGCGCTGCTGGACAGCGAAAAGCGCCTTGAACGCGCTCAGTCGATCGCTGGCATCGGCAGTTGGGAGCTGGACCTCGGCACCGGGCGACATATCTGGTCGAAGGAATTGTATCGGATCGCCGGTCTTTTGCCGGAGGAGTTTGAGCCGAGCTTCGAAAACGTCGCCTCCTATGTCCACCCAGACGATTTCCCAGGGGTCAGGCAATGGCTCCGCGATCTTGCGGCGGGCATTGACCAGGGCACGCGTGAACCTCGAATCATTCGGCCGGACGGTGAAGTGCGTCTGCTGCGCGTCGAGGGTCAGGCGGTCAGGGAACCGGACGGCGTCGTTCGCCGGTTGGCTGGCACGATGCAGGACATCACCGAACGCCGGCTCATCGAGCGGCAGCTCGCACAAGCACAGAAGATGGAGGCGATCGGCAACCTCACCGGCGGCATGGCGCACGACTTCAACAACGGATTGGGCGTCATCATCGGCAACCTCGATCTGCTCAGCCGGATGGTCGATCCGAATGGCACCGTCGCAGAACTGTGCGATGAAGCGCGCGAGGCCGCGATACGTTGCGCCGACCTCATCCGCGGACTGCTCGCCTTCGCCCGCCGCCAGCCGCTCCAAATGCGGCAAACGGATGTCAACGGGCTGGTCCGCGATACGGCCCGCCTGCTTGGCCGTACCCTGGGTGACGACATCGACCTCATTCTGGGTCTCAACGGCGAACTATGGCCGGTGTTGGCCGACGCGGCCCAGTTGGAGGCGGCCTTGGTCAACCTCGCGACGAACGCGCGTGATGCGATGCCGAAGGGCGGGCAACTTCGTATCTCCACAAGGAATGCACGGCTCGATGCCGACTATAGCGTGCTTCATCCGGAAGCGACGCCTGGCGACTATGTGCTGATCGAGGTCACGGACAGCGGCACTGGGATCGCGCCGGAGGTTGTTAGCCGGATCTTCGAGCCGTTCTTCACCACCAAGGAAGTCGGCAAAGGCAGCGGCCTCGGCCTCGCGATGGTATTCGGCTTTGTCAAACAATCGGGCGGCAATCTGGATGTTTACAGCGAGCCGGGCCTGGGCACGACATTCAGACTTTACCTTCCGCGAGCTCAGGCAAGCGATACACCGGCCGAGATCGTGGCGGATCAACGCCCGATGGTCGGAGGCGGTGAGACAATTCTGCTGGTCGAGGACAATCTGAAACTTCGCAAAGTGGCGGCACGGCAACTGGCGGACCTCGGGTATCGGGTGCTCGAGGCGGAGAACGCGGATGCGGCGTTGGATATCACGTCAGATATCGCGTCGGCCGGCGAACGGATCGATATGCTGTTCACCGATGTGGTAATGCCTGGCGCGCTCGACGGAGTTGAACTGGCGCGACTTTTCGAAAAGCGGCGGCCCCGGCCGGCAATTCTGCTGGCGTCCGGTTTCCCGGCCGGGCGGCTACCGGGACAGTCGCATTTTCCGCCGGAATTTCGATTGCTTGGCAAGCCATACAGCCTCGACGAACTCGCCCGCACCGTCCGTGAGTTGCTGGATGAGCGGCCTGTTGACGAGACCATCGATGCCGGCACGTTCGGCGACCCGGGTGGGGGCGATTGCGTCTACCGCGATAGCCGGCCGGTCACGGACGAAACCGTATGACCGCGAAATGGTCCCATTTGGCGCATCGCCCTGACGTCGATGGGTGTCGGTAATATCACGAAGCAGTGGCGCCCCAAAGACTGATAACGGCCGCCGTGTCCGCGGCCATGCCGTTACTTCAACCGAGTCTCGACCGCCATCGCGGTCGCAGCCAGTCGTACCCCGCGTGACCGCGCGGCCTCCACGGCACGCTGCAGATCGCGCAAGTAATCCGAGGCCTTCTCCACATTGGAGGGCCGAGGCCGGTCGAACAGCGCATCTTCCGATGCGATCGCGACAATTACATCTGTTCCGAACGGTTCAGAGACCTGCCAGCCGCGATTGTTGGGGCCAGGATCACCCAGGTCGAGCGGCTCGCCCGCATTGAATTTGTGCGGTGGATCGCCCGCCAGGTGCTCGCCTGGTTCGGCGCGTTGCGGATAAAGGTGGCGAACATTTCCATCACGATCGAGATAGTCGACGCGCATCTCGCCTCGGAAATCAGCCATGGTGAGTCGCGGTCGAATGTAGTCGTCCTTCCTTAGCCAGACGGGATCGCCGGGAAGCCGCATCGTCATCCGGTCGCCGCCATCGCCGAATGTTTTGGCGATCGGGCGCAGCAGGTCCTGAATCGGACAGAACACCTGATCCACCTCGGCCACGTGTAGCAGCGGCGCGGGACTGGTCAGTCCGATCGCCGTGAGTTTCTGCCTCAGGTCGTCTACCGCCGTCCTGCGAGCGATGCCGGTGAACTCGACTGTGCCATCCCTCACATCGCCATCAAGCATCGAACACGGCAGCCGCGATATGAAGGCGGCGACCTCGGGCCGGATCGCGTCGCTGGGGTTCGCTTGCGGTGTGACCGGGGGCAGCGTGGCTGGCGGTGTAGCCGGTATCACTGTCGGTGGCGGTACCAAGGCAACCGGCGGGAGACTCGGCGTTGGTGGGACGACCGATGGCGGGAGGGCCGGCGTCACGTTGGGCGGCTGCGTCGCCACCGGCGGAAGCGTTGT
>JBEKGV010000585.1:0-3926 GCA_050012615.1 Acetobacteraceae bacterium
GCACCGTGCAAGCCTGTCAACAACAGCACGCAGACCAGTTTCACGTGCCACCAGCCGGCGGACCAGTTGATCACACCAGGGGTCAGAACCAGCAGAATGCCAAACAACCAGGTCGCGATCATCGCCGGATTGATGATCTGTTTCAGCAGGCGATATTCCATGACCTTAAATCGTTCGCTGTCCGTCGAACCCGGTTTTGTATCGCAGTGGTACACAAAAAGTCGCGGTAAATACAGCATCCCCGCCATCCAGGCGACCATCGAAATGATGTGGAGCGATTTCGTCCAGGGATAAAGCGCCGTCAGCACGCTCATTCCAGAGCCACCCGTAACAGCCTCGGAAGATCGTGCATCGATCGAAATGTCGTCGCGCCGGCGGCACGCAGCGCAGCGCCGTCGCCATGCCGGGCCAGGCCGAGACAATCCATGCCGGCGGCGCGCGCGGCTGTCACGCCGGCGACGCTGTCCTCGATCACCAGGCAATGCGCCGGAGGCACCGCTTCAGCGTTCAAGGCGGCGAGATAAACGTCAGGAGCCGGCTTCCCGGCACCACCCAAAGAAATCACATCAACAGCGCTGTGCACGCGTCCGGCGACCAGATCCTGCCAGCCAACGCGGCCGAACTTGGCGGCCATTTCGGTGTGCGACGAATTGGAAGCGATCCGCCACCGCAGTCCCGAGGCGATTACCGCCTCCACCGCCTCACGCGCTCCCGGCACCAGATTGGCGTCCCGTCGCATCACTTCGGTCACGCGGGACACAATCCGATCCACCCAATCGATGCCAAGTGAGCGATGAAGGTGCGCTTCCGCTATGGGTTGCACGTCGTAAAAGCTTATCCCGATAAATCGCCGGTCGGATTCCTCCGCGGTCATCGGCCAACCTGCTTCGGTCAGCACCGTCGCGAGCACACGATTGCTCAACGTCTCGCTGTCGATCAGGACACCGTCGCAGTCGAAAATCACCAGTTCCAGTGGCCGCCGCCGCGCCCGGAGGAACGCGACGGCTTCATCGTTCACGCGCTCGGTTCCACATCCAGGCGCAGCGCGATGCCTTCAAGGCCCGGCGCGGCGGCGGGATAACGCGCCGTCACCAAAGGATCGTGGCCCGGAATGATCGCGTTCGGCGCGCTCGCCAGGCGTTTCATCTTTTCATAGCCCGACAGCGTGTCTTCATGGCTGTGCAGTACTGGATAGGCGCGGCCGGTTTCGAAATTGGCGTAGAAATGACTGGCATCGGAGGCCAGCACCATCCAGCCGCGTCGGGTGAACACCCGGGCGAATTGCAGGCCTTTGCTGTGGCCGCCGACGTGATGAACCGTGATGCCTTCGGCCACCTCGCCCTCGCCGTCGTGAAACACCACGCGGCGGGCGAAGACCTTGCGGACCATCGCCACGACGTCCTCTTCTTCGAACGGACCGCGCAACCCGTCGTGGCACATGCATTTGCCGGTGCAATACGCCATCTCGATTTCCTGCACGTGATACGTCGCGCGCGGGAACATGTCGTAGTTGCCGCAATGGTCGTAATGCAGGTGCGACAGGATCACGTCCCGCACCTGATCCGGTTCCACACCGATCGCCTTCAATCCCTCCGCCGGCGATCGCAGGAACTGGCGGTTCCGCTTCTTGCCCATCGGCTCATCGAAGCCGGTGTCGAGGATCAGCGTTCTCGCCCCCCGGCGGATCGCCCACACGAAGTAATCCAACGGCATCGGCGCATCGTGCGGGTCGCCGCCGATGAAGTTGGTGGACCGCTTCGCGTTATCGTTGCGTGCATAGCGGACCGCGTAAACCTCCCACGGCGTCATGACGTCTTCGGCCACAATGCCTCGCCGGTCGCGATCGAGTCCGGATAAACCGGCACCGGCACACCGTTCCGGTACTGCACGATGCAGATTTTGGCACCCTTCCGCCGGCCCTTTTCGTCGTAGCTGACCCGCCCGTCCGGGAACAGGTCGGCGGGCCCGGTGGTGATGTCCATGCTGTGCAGCGCGTCGTTCACTTTGTGGCGTTCGGCCGAGCCCGCCAGTTCAATTGCTTCCTTCAAAATCATCACGTGCGCATAAGCGAAGATCGAGTCATGGCCGAACCACGGCTCCTTGGTGCGCTCGATGAAGCGTTTGCCGATATCCGCGGCCTTTTTCCCGGGCCAGTCGGCGAGCG
Source organism: Acetobacteraceae bacterium (assembly GCA_050012615.1). Lineage (GTDB taxonomy): Bacteria > Pseudomonadota > Alphaproteobacteria > Acetobacterales > Acetobacteraceae > Rhodopila. The sequence continues at coordinate 2,165 of JBEKGV010000585.1, forward strand.
CGACGATGATGCCTTCCAGATTCTCCGGCCCGGTCAATTTCACCAGTTCGGGAGAACACCAGTGCCCGCCGCCGCCGATCAGCGGCATCTTCTTCGCGGTCAGCCCGAACTCCGCGAATTTCTCGACCAGCAATTTATCGTCGCCGACGTTGGTCGATTGCAGCAACACGAAATCCGGTTTGCCGGACCGCAGCTTCTGCACGATCGTCGTCGCGTCGGCCAGCGGCGGCGTGTAGATCTCGTCCGCGACAAGGTCCAGTTTCTGCTCCTTCAGGACATGATCGCGGATTGGCCTGAGGAAACTGACGGTGGACGCGGTGTTGTCCCCAACGATCGCGACTTTGGTGGGCCGCTTGCCAACCGATTTGGTCGCGAGGTCCATCACGATCGGCACCGTCTGCTCAGCCTGAGCGTCCGCCGTGGGCGACGACTGGAACACATATTTGAAGCCGCGGCCGGTGATCAGATCGGAATAGGACAGTGTCAGCCATGGTAGTTCGGCGCGCTCGGTGACCTCGGTGATGGCGAGGGTAAACGTGGACAACCACGCCCCAAATCCACCCGCGAGATCCGGCTCCTGCGCGATCATCCGTTGTGCCGCGTCCTTGGCCTTTTCCGCTGAGTCGCCGGCATCGAACTCCACCAGCTTCATCTTCGCGCCGCCAAGTGCCTTGATGCCGCCGGCCGAGTTGACGTCGTCGATGGCCATGCGTGCGCCCATTTGCTCGAGCAATCCGCTGCGCGCCCATGGGCCTGACAGCGGCACCTCCATGGCGATTTTCACCTCGGACGGATTGTCGGCGCGAGCGCGGCCGGCCAGACCGGCGGCGGCGGCGAGGCTCAAAGCGGTTCGGCGGCTAACTGGATTGATCCCAACTGGTTTGATCAGTGCCATCGTTTTTATCTCCCTTAAGTTCAGTCGTCCGTCAGGCCGAGGTATGACTTTCGCACCCGGTCATCGGCCATCAGGGTCGCGTACGGTCCTTCCAGTACCATGTGACCCGTTTCCAGCACGTAACCGTGGTCGGACAGTTCCAGCGCCTCGGCGACACGTTGCTCGACCAGCAGGATGGTAACCCCGTCGCCATGGATCTGCGAAATGCGCTCGAAGATCGTGTCGGTGACGGCGGGCGCGAGCCCCATCGACGGTTCGTCAAGCATCAGCAGCTTCGGAGCACAGGCGAGTCCGCGCCCGATGGCGACCATCTGCTGCTCGCCGCCGGACAGCGTGCCGGCCATTTGGCGTGCGCGCTCCGCCAGGATCGGAAACAGCGTGTGGATGCGATCCAGAGTACGCGTCCAGTTCTCGCGGCCGGCTTTCGGGTAAGCGCCCATTTCCAGATTTTCCAGGACAGTGAGGGTTTTGAAGACCTGCCTACCTTCGGGGACATGTGCGATGCCGAGATGTGCCCGTTCCGCCGCCGACATCGCCAACAGGTCCTTGCCCAGAAAGGTGATCGTTCCGCTGGTGGGTCGAACCACGCCCGAAATGGTCTTGAACAGCGTGGATTTACCGGCGCCGTTGGGGCCGACGACCGTGACGAACTGGCCCGAGGACACCGACAGCGAGACGTTCGTCAGGGCACGCAGTCCGCCGTAGGAGACGGAAATGCCGGACACCTCAAGCATCCTGTTTCGCCAGCCACTTCTTGCCGAGATAGGCTTCGATCACCGACCGGTCCTCGACCACGTCCCGGGGCTTGCCCGACGCGAGGACAGCGCCGTGATCCAGCACGACGAAGCGATCGGCGATCCGCAGCAT
>JBEKGV010000586.1:0-3919 GCA_050012615.1 Acetobacteraceae bacterium
CAATCTGCTCACGTCGGCAGAGCAAGCCAAGCTGGCAACGATTGCTACACTTCTTGAGTATCAGACCGGTGGCGTGGCCATTTATTCTGAGGGCGAAGACGCTCATTTCCTTTACCTGATCGATAGTGGAATTGTGCGGCTTAGCCAGCATCTGCCAAACGGAGACCGTCAGGTCCTTGGCTTCATGTGGCCTGGAGATCTGTTTGGGATCGCGGAGGATGGCCGCTACGTCAATTCCGCGGAGTCTCTGACCACGGCAGCTATCTTTCGGTTTCCTCTGCAGCGGTTGCGGCACCTCCTTCTGAGCGAACCCCTGCTCCTGTTGCACATGTTCACCAAAGTGGCACACGAGCTGCGCAATGCACAGCGTCAGATCATCGTTCTCGGACAACTTAACAATGTGAAAAGGCTGGCCTCGTTTCTCCTCGATTGCCGACAGCACCCTGAACTCTTTGAATCACAGACTCGTCGGCTGATTCTGCCCATGAGCCGCTTCGATATCGCCGACTATCTGGGAACCTCGCCCGAGTCCGTCGCACGTGCTTTCGCCACGCTCGAACGCGGCGGCTTTCTGCGCCGAACCGCTCCCCGTTCAGTCGAGCTTACGGATCCCGACCAACTGGCGCGCTTTGTCCGCTGATTTCGGTAAAGCTAAAACACAACCGGGCCCCTTATCACCAGCTCCTGTTCCGCCTCAATTGGACGACACCCGCCGATCAGTCGTCGACGTGTTCCTGCTGATTGACCTGGATCAAGGAGCCGCCGGGCTCGAGTCAATACGGATATCGTCGGATCGGAAAGGTTTGCCTTGATACGGCCCCTTCGATCCACGGAAGTTCTGGCCACGAAAGGAGTATGCAGTCATGGTTGATAAGGATCGGATCGCCGGGTCGGCGAAGGTGATCAAAGGCGCGGTTAAAGAAGCCATCGGCAAGGCCACAGGCGATGCCACCCTGGAGACCGAGGGCAAGGCTGACAAGGTTGAGGGCAAGGTCCAGAACGCCATTGGCGGCGTTAAGGACGCGGTGAGGAATGCGCTGAAGAATTAAGCACATGCCGCCCGGGGGAAAAGAATGTCGAACGGAGTAAGATGATGAACGATACCATTACTGGCCGGGTCCAGGAAGCAGTCGGATCGCTGGCAGGGGACACGAAGGTCCAAATGGAAGAGATTGCTCGCCAGGCGGCGGGCGCGGCGGAGGACGCCTATGGTCAGGTCCGCGATCGGGCGCGGGACGTCGCGGGGGCCGTCAGCAATTCTGTCGAACGACAACCGATTGTTGCTCTGCTGGTCGCTGGAGCTGTCGGATGCATGCTCGGCCTGTTGCTGTCCAGGCGACGACGGCCGCCGCAGGGACCGTGAGCGCGAGGGCCAGAAGATTTAAACGACAGGATCCTGAACGTATCCTCTCCGCTTTCCCTGAAGGGCCTGCTCGGTGCCCAGAGACGCCAGGAGAGGTCCATGGCGTTATAGCTTCTGATAGAAGCCCGCTCCGATCAACGCGACGCCAAGAGCCAAAGCGCCACCGCCAACAAATGGCGGGATCGAATAATGCCGGTTTTCCGTGGTCTGAAGTTTCAGGTCCCCCACCTGTCCCCCACCTGGGCGACATCCCTTGGTGGGCACCTTATGATGCCCACGACCTCATGTACGGCGGTCAAATGTCTTGATTATAAGCTCGGTCGAACGGCTTCCGGGCGGCTACCCGTCTGGGCCGGCGATTTTCGAGGACCTTTGTTTTTGAAATCCCGAAAATACTCGTCGAGGATCTGGCGGGTGAAGCGACCGATCGAGGCGTATTCGCTATCGGTAAGATTTGCCAGCGAGACACGGGCGGACGTGTCGACGACCTCAAATCCGTTGCCGGGCAGCAGCACGACGCCGGTCTCTCGTGCCAGGCGGAAGAGGAAGTCGATGCCAAGATCGCTTTTGATGAACCAGGCCTCGAATTCCGGTCCGTAGAGTTTTCCACCCATCTCTTGCAGATCGATGAGCGTGTAATAGTTGACGTCGTTAGGCTCGCGGGCCGCCGCCACGCCCATTGTTTTGTAAAGGGTTTGGTAGCGCTGCCGGATCAGTCCTTTCGCCGCGTCCTTATAGCGGTGCTCGCGATCCATCAGTCCGTTCAGGGCGAACAGGGCCATCTGCAATTGCTGCGGACCGGAGAGGCCAGCCGTATGATTAAGAGCGACGGCGCGGCTGTCGGCGACAAGGCGGTCGATGAACCTCAGGTCTCGCGGTTTCGTGGTGAGCGAGGCGTAGCGCGCATCCAGACGCTTTTTTTCCGTCTCGGGATGTGCCGCCAGCGCGGCATCGAAAACATTCTCGTCATGCACGGCGATCGCGCCGAGACGCCAGCCGGTAGCGCCGAAGAATTTCGAAAACGAGTAGACCAACAGCGTGTTCCGCGGGCATTTCGCGAAGATGGAGACGAAATCGTCGGCGAATGTGGCGTAAACATCGTCGGTGACGATGAACAGATCGGGTCTCGCGTTGGCGACCAGATCGGCGAGTTGCGCCAATGCCGGATCAGACATCTTGGTGGAGGGTGGGTTGCTGGGATTGACGAGGCAGAAAATTTTGATGGCGGGGTCTTTGAGCTTTTCCAACTCGGAAGCAGGGAATTGCCAGTCCGCGTGGCCGTCCATCCGGATGTCGACAATTTCGAGGCCATATTCCTCAAGTACCGGGATTTCCAGATAGGGCGAAAAAATTGGCGTGCCGATGCCAATCTTGTCGCCGGGCTGAAGCAGGCCGTTTTGTCGCAGGCTTTGAAAAATATAGGTCATGGCGGCCGTTCCGCCTTCGGTCGCGAAGAGCGAAAAATCACCGGTGCCGAGACTCGCTCCCAGCATTTCCTGGACGAGATAGGCTTTGACGATTTCTTCTGTGTGGAGGAGCATTCGGGGCGGTGTCGGGTAGGTGCACCCGAGAAAGGCACCGACCATTTCGAACAGGAAAACGTCCTGGTTCAAGCCCAGTTGATCTTTGACATAAGAAACCGCGGCCTGAATGAAGCGGACACCGTCGCTCCCGCGATGATGGCCGGCATAGGTTTCGAAGCGCTGGACGATGCCTTGATTTTCCGGCAACCCACCAAAGCCGCTATCCAGGTAGGAATAGGACCTTTGTGCTTCCATCATGGCGAAATCGCCGAGACTTAAATACGCCAGGCGCGGCAGCATCGCCAGGAAATTTGGATTGCCGCGGCCCGCGTTCAGCATCAACCTCTGCGCGTCGGAAGATGCGAGTGCGATCAACTGGTCCTTCAGCTCAAAAGGGCTGAGATTCGCGACGTCGCCATGATTTGTGTCTGGCATGCTACATCTCCGTGGATGGGTTCAGGGGCCGGCATTCGTGGTGACAATGCCGACGATCACCGGGCCCCAGAGAGTCAGGAACACGTTGGCGACCGCGTATGTGACCGTGAAAGAAACGACCGGCGTGGCGTTGCCGGCTTTGGCGAGCAATGCGGCGAAGGCGGGATTGGCGCTACGGCCGCCGGCGACGCACGCCAGCGCCTCGATTGGGTTTTGGATTCGCAAAACGAAGTAAGAGAAAAAGAAAGTAATGATCTGCGGGATGAGAGTGACACCGACGCCGAGAAACAACAGCGTCAGGCCGGATTGCTCGATGGCGACCAAAGCATGTGGCCCGGCGCCGATGCCGACGACGCCAACGAACACCGCCAGTCCGAAATCCCTGAGGAAAGTCGATGCGCCGATCGGCAACGCCGCGAAGCGCGGGTGCACGCTGCGCAGCCAGCCGAACAGCAGGCCCGATAGCAGGCAGCCTCCGCCGGAGCCGATGGAGATTGGCACGCCCCAGATTTTGAAGGAGACCATGCCGATCAGGATACCCACGACCATGCCGATGCCGAAGAAAATGAAGTCCGTGGCGGCGGCGGCGGTGATCTTG
>JBEKGV010000587.1:0-3918 GCA_050012615.1 Acetobacteraceae bacterium
GCCCTTTGCCGGAGGTCCAGGCTTGCCCATGCGAAGGCGGGGGAGGCAGGCCTCCTGGTGGGTTTCAGGGCGAAGCCCTGACCTTTCGCGGCCCCAGGAGGACGACCCATGATCCCGACTGAACGCCTGATCGTCCACGGCATCGATCTTGAAGTCCTGCGCGGCGGCGATGGCGACCCGATCGTGTTGCTGCACGGAATGTGCAGCCTGACGGCGGCGTCTCGGTTTCCTTCCCTGCTCGCGGCGCATGGAGCCGTGGTCGCGCCGTCCTGTCCAGGATTTGGCGCATCGCCGAGGCCGAAGGATTTCGACACGATCCAGGATCTGGTCCATTTGCAGCGGGCGATACTGGACGCGGTGCCGGGTGAACGGATCACCCTCGTTGGGCTGTCGTTCGGCGGCTGGCTGGCGGCGGAGGTCGCAGCCCAGAGGCATAATCGGCTGTCGCGGCTGGTGCTTGTCGATGCTGTCGGCATCAAGATCAGCGATCGGGAGACCGCCGATATCCTCGACGTGTTCAACCGCTCGCCCGCCGAGGTGCACCGGGCCGCCTGGCACGACCCAGACCGTTTCGCTCCCGATTTCGATGCCATGGAGGATGCCGAGATCATGCGCCACGCGCGCGACTGGGAAGCGTTGTGTCTCTACGCCTGGCACCCGTATATGTACAATCCTCAACTGCCTCGCTGGCTGAGCCGGATCGAGGTCCCGACATTGGTTGTCTGGGGCGACAGCGACGGGATCGTCTCGCCGGATTATGGCCGTGCGTTCGCGCGGCTGATCCCGGGTTCCCGGTTCGAAACGATCGCCGGCTGCGGTCATCACCCGGAGATCGAGCGGCCGGAGGAACTGGCCGCGTTGATCGGCTCATTCGTGGGAGGCTGACCGATGCAGCTCTGGTTCCACAACGAAAACACGTATCCATTCGTCCCGCAAAAGATTCTCGACGAGGCTGACTCGGTCCGCGGCAGTCTGCCCAGCCGGCTGTGCGATCCAAAAATCGCCGCGGATTTGTTTCATGAGTGCATGGACGAATCGCTGCTGTGCGACGATCTCGGCATCAACATCGTCTCGATCGAGCATCATGCGGGAATCAACAGCCTTTACGGAGCCAGTCCGATCGTGCTCGGCGCGCTGGCGCGGCAGACCCGCAATGTGCGAATTCTGTCGCAGGGCACGTTGATTACCATCCGCAAGGATCCGGTACGCGTGGCCGAGGAATACGCCACCGCCGATGTCATGCTGCGCGGGCGGTTGGATATTGGGTTCGTCAAGTCCGGCGACAGCGAAATGGCGTCGGGCAACGCCAATCCGATCGGCAATCTCGAGCGGTTCTGGGAGGCGATCGATCTGATCACCAAAGCTTTGCGGAACCAGGATGGCCCGTTCCGTTGGGAAGGCAAACATTTCGCACACCGGCACATCAACCTGTGGCCCCGACCGTATCAGCAACCGCACCCACCGATGTGGGCGGCGACCGGCGATCTCGACACATCGCGCGAACTGGGCCGTCGCGGCATGGTGAATTCCGTCGTGCTGCGCGGCATCGACGGCACGAAGCGCGCATGGGCCGCCTATCGGGAGGCGCGGGCCGAGGCCGGGTTGCCGGAACCCGCGCTCGATCGGTTCGCCTATTGCGGATTTGTTTACGTGGGCGATACGGATGAGGAAGGCGTGTCGGTTGGGTCGAAGTTGTTGTGGTTCCTCAACACGAGCCTGAAGCAGGCGTCGCAATATTCTAAATTCCTGCCGGGACGGATGCCGGCCGAGATGGCACCTCAGGTTTATCGTACGAAGCCTCGGCCCGGCGAGGCGCGCGCGGCGCGGCCGGCCGACGGATTGATTGGTATGACGGCGGAACAGGCGATCCAGCGGCAGATCATGTTCGCCGGCAATCCCGAGACGGTCGCGAAGCAGATCATGGCGGCCTATGAGACGCTCGGCGGGTTCGGGCATCTGATCTTCATCGGCAGGTCTGGTTTTTTGACGCATGAGGAAGCGGAGAAGAGCATTAGACTGCTGGCGAAGGAGGTCTTGCCGCGGTTGAGGGAGGCGACCGGAGGGTGATGCCGCGAATCCTCTCATGGCCGGGCACTGAGCAGCTGGCCCGCATGGTGCCTGCGACAGGTTCCCCGGCCGATCCCCAGAACAAGTCGGGGGAGTGGGATAACGTCTCGGAGGCGGTGGTGACGTTTTGGGAACGGTCGTGACGTGCTGAAGGCGGTGACGTGTCGGCGGCGGCGATGGGATTTCGGCGTTACGAGCCCTTGATGCGTTTCATCGCGGCAGCGTAACCGTTGTACAGAATGTCGGCGTCGCTGGAGTAGGCCAGCAGCGTCGCACCGGCGTTCTTCCAGCGGGTCATTTCTTCGAAACTGGACACCAGCATCGCCGCGACCTTGCCGTGCTTTCGGGCAGCGGCGAGGATCTGATCTCGTTTCTCATCCAAGGCCCGTGCCTGATCCGGCGTTCCAGCCACCCCGAGGTCCTGCGCGAGGTCAGCGGGACCGATGGTCAGAGCGTCAATCCCCGGCATCGCGGCAATTGCGTCCAGGTCATCGAAAGCACGCGCGGTCTCGAACATCACGGTCACGAAAATCTGGCGATTCGCATGCGCGCGCCGTTCCATCAGGGGAACAGTGTGGTCGAAATCGGTGGCCGCGCTCAGCCCGCCATTGCCGCGCCTTCCCATCGGCGCGTAACGGGATGCATCCACGATCTCACGTGCGTGCCCGGCGTTTTCGACCTGCGGACAATGGAGGTTCCATACGCCGACATCCAATAGCCGGGTGATCCACTCGCGGTTTGCTTTTGGCGGCCGTACCGCGATCGGGAAATTCAAGGCGCGCGCCAGCACGGCCAGGTCGGCGATCTTCTCGATCGTCAGCGCCGTGTGCTCCATGTCGACGCGCGCGAAATCGAGTCCGGCCGACTTCATCAGCGACAGGATCGCCGGGTTGCGCACCATCGTGAGCCAGGTGCCGATTTGCGGTTCGCCGCGTTCCAGGCCGGCGCGCATCGTGTTCACGTGCATGGTCGTGGTCCCCGGGTTGCTCTCGTAGGGTGCTCCCTGGGGCCCCATTCGGACAGGCCGCCTGCCAGGGTCAGGCGGCGCGAGCGCGGTCCTGGTGCCCAGAATCGTTGACGTGCGCCTCGTCACCGCCTGACTCGATCCGGCCATGTCTTCCAGCGCGGTGCCGCGAGAGATGGCCGGGTCAAGCCCGGCCATGACGGCGCAACGAGCCCGGCCATGACCGCGCAACGAGCCAAGCCATGACGATGTAACGACCGTGCCTGACGATTTCGCGACGGTGAGTACTAGCGGATCCGCTCCCAGTAGCCGGTTTCTTCGTCCAAACGGTCGTGCTCCAGTCCGCGAAAATCGCCGCGCGAGACAATGCCGACGATCCTTCCCTGATCGACCACCGGCATGTGCCGGTACCCGCCATCGCGCATCGCACGCAACGCGTCGATCGCGGTGCGGCCTGGCGGTAGAGTGTCCGGATTCTTGGTCATCGCGGAACCCAACGTCGTCGCTTTGGCATCCCTCCCCTCGCCCACGATCCGCACCAGGTCCCGCCCGGTAAAGATGCCGGCGAGAGACCCGTCGGCGTCGATGACGAGGACCGCGCCGATCCTGCGTTCGTGCATGCACGCACTGGCTTCGCGGATCGATGCCTCGGCCTGCATCGTGACGGGATGCTGGTTGCGGACGATCTCATCCATACGGCGATTGGTCATGACAAATCCTCCTTTGTGCAGCCAACCCGGGTGGCCCTGGACGGTTCCCGCCCGGGCGCTCCGGTCGATCTTTCCGCACGTTGGTGCCGGCAGAATGGGAGCGCGACGGGCAGCGAGCATTGACCAGGATCAATCTGCGATCCCCGGGCCGGCAGGTTGCACGCGCCGCCGCTTCGA
>JBEKGV010000588.1:0-3913 GCA_050012615.1 Acetobacteraceae bacterium
TCGCCGGATCGTAATCGCCGATCGCGTTGCGTGGCTCCATCGGGCTGCCGGTGACGCGCTGGATCCAGGTTCGCAATCGCACCGTGTGCGCCGCCTGTGCGAACGCCCGATCGGTGGCTTCTTTGTCGCCGACCTCGACGTCGACGCAAAGGTTCGATCCGGCCGCTTCCCAGACCACGGGCGCACCTGGCTCGATGGCGTCGCTCGCCATGACGACGGAAGGCAGAACCTCGTAGTCGACCTCGACAAGTTCGGCGGCATCTTTCGCGAGATCGAATGTTTCGGCGATCACGATGGCGACGGGCTCACCGGCATGCCGCACCTTGTCCGCCGGCATGAGCGGCTGTGCCGTGACGAATGTCGTGAAATCGGGTCGGAACGCGACCGTGACATCGCGACCGCTGGTGAGACTCATCGCGGCGTTGTGGTCCATCGGCACCAGGCCGTCGGCGAGGAAGTCAGCGCCCGTAAGTACCGCGAGGACCCCGTGGGAGGCTTCCGCCGCGCGTTTGTCGATCGATCTGATCCGCGCATGCGCATGCGGAGAGCGCACCAGCGCGGCGAACGCCATGTTCGGCAGCGAAATATCCGGGATATAGCGGCCGCGTCCGGTCAGGAAGCGCGCGTCTTCCTTGCGCGGGACAGGCTGCCCGATACCGAATTCGACCATTGTTCGTGCCACTCCGCGTCGGCGCGACGGATTATCACCGCGACGGGTCCGGGGACAACGGCTGCCCGTGAGGATGTCGGCTGCTGGCGAGGGTGGGGCGCTGGACGACGTCGCGTTGTGCGTGCAGCCTGAGCGCCAATTGGTCACTCCACGCGGACAGCACGGCAAAGGACACGCGCATGAGCCATCGCCCCACGATCCACGGCACTCGTCACGCGGTTTCCGCCGGCCATTACCTGGCCGCCGCCGCCGGGTTCACCATTCTGGAGGCCGGCGGCAACGCCATTGACGCAGGCTGCGCGGCCGGCATCGCGCTTGGCGTGCTGCAGCCGGACCTGGTTAATGTCGCGGGCGTGGCGCCCATCCTCATCCGGCTCGCCGACGGAACGGTCGAGAGCATCGCCGGCCTCGGCTGGTGGCCGAAAACATTGCCCGCCGATCTGTTCATGCGAGAGCACGACGGCAAAATCCCCGACGGCGTGCTGCGCACTGTGATCCCCGCCGCTCCCGACGCCTGGATAACCGCGCTGCGCCGGCACGGCACGATGCGCTTCGCCGATGTCGCAGCCCCGGCGATCCGGTTCGCGGGCGAAGGGTTCGCGGTTTATCCGTTGCTCGCGAGGTCGATCGCCTCGCACGAACACGAGTATCGTCGGTGGCAGTCCAATACCGCGATCTTCCTGCCGGGGGGTCGCGTGCCGAACGCCGGCGCCAGGTTCGTGCAGAGCGACCTCGCGAAGACGTTGCAATTCATGGCGGATCAGGATCGCGCGGCCGGACCGGATCGCATGAAGGGGTTACAGGCCGCGCACGACTCCTTCTACCGCGGCGACATCGCGCGGGCGATCGTCAGGTTCCAGCAGCAGGAAGGCGGCTACCTGTCGATGGAAGACCTCGCGGAGTATCATTCCGCGATCGAGCCGGTGGTGCGGCGGTCGTGGCGCGGCCATGAATTGTTGACCTGTGGCCCGTGGTGCCAGGGACCGGCGCTGCAACAGGCGCTCGCGCTGGTCGAGCATGTTGGCATCGATGGATTGAAACATAACTCGGCGGATTATCTGCACCGCATCGTCGAGTGCCTGAACCTCGCGCTGGCCGATCGGGAATATCACTTCGGCGATCCAAAATTCGTCGATGTGCCGATCGATCATTTGCTTGACCCGGCGACGATCGCGCGGCGGGCGGCGGCGGTGCGGGATGATCGTGCGTTTGGAGCGATGCCGGCGCCGCTCGATCTGCCCAACCGCGAATTCGCGGCCAGCAGCCGGGAACTGCCGAAAGTCGAGGCGGACACGTCTTATTGCTGCGTGGTGGATCGCTGGGGCAACACGTTCAGTGCCACGCCTTCGGACGGGTCGGGCAACGTGCCGGTCGTTCCGGGTATGGGGATCACCCCATCGGGCCGCGGCTCGCAAAGCCGGCCGGATCCGAAGCATCCGGCGGGGGTGGCTCCGGGCAAGCGGCCGCGGCTCACACCCAATCCGGCGATTTTCGTGACCAGGGACGGCGGCGTGATGCCGTTCGGGACGCCCGGCGGCGACGTGCAAACTCAGGCGATGCTGCAGGTGCTGCTGAATATCATGCATTTCGGGATGGATCCGCAAACGGCGATCGAGGCGCCCCGGGTGGCGTCCTATTCGTTTCCGTCCTCGTTCGCGCCGTTCGAGTACTTTCCCGGCCGGCTCGCGGTGGAGGGCCGGATCGATCGGGCCACGCGGGACGAACTCGCCGCGCGCGGGCACGAAATTCAGGACTGGCCGGATTGGACGTGGCTCGCGGGCTCGGTGGAGGCGATCCTGACCGATCCGAAGACCGGCCTGATGGGCGCTGGAGCGGATCCAAGGAGGCCGGCTTACGCGATCGCGATGTAAACGGCGCCGCGGACGTTTGTGTGGACGACGGCAAGACTTTACCACGGAGAACACGGAGCACCACGGAGCTTGCACGGAGTTTCATCGCGATGACCGGTCGTGCCAACGCGGCGAACGGTGATGTGACGGATGGTTGATCTTTCTTCTCCGTGCGGCTCAGTGGTTCTTAGTGTTCTCCGTGGTAAAATGCTTCACGGCGCTCAGACGAACTCGTAACCGGTGGATTTGAGAAAGTATCTCCGCACCGCACGGGACACGCGGGTGGGGCGCGGCCAAGGCCGGAACGACGATCGACGTGGCATCCAGGAAGGCATACGCATGGCGGACGCATTGAAAGTCGCGATCCAGATGGATCCAATGGACACCGTCAACATCGACGGCGACTCCAGCTTCGCTCTGATGCTTGAGGCGCAGGCGCGCGGAAATGCGCTGTGGCACTACGAAGTACGTCACATGTCTCTGCGCGAAGGCGTCTCCAAACCGCATGGCGGCAAGCGTTCCGAGCGCCTGTTCGCTCGTGCCCGCCCAGTCACGGTGGAGCGCAAACCTGGCGGTCATTACAAATTCGGCGATATGATCGAACTGGCTCTCGACACAATGGATGTCGTGCTCATGCGGCAGGATCCGCCGTTCGATATGGCCTATATCACCGCGACGCATTTGTTGGAGCATATCCAACCGGGAACGCTTGTGGTCAACGATCCGGCGGCCGTTCGGAACGCGCCGGAAAAGCTGCTGGTCACGCATTTCCCCGACCTGATGCCGCCGACGCTGATCTCGTGGGATGTGGAGGCGATCCGGGCGTTCCGCGCCGAATACAAGGACATCATCGTCAAACCGCTGTTCGGCAACGGCGGCGCCGGTGTGTTCCGCATCAAACCCGATGATGAAAACCTCGCGTCACTGCTGGAAATGCATTTCGCCCGCTCCCGCGAGCCGTTGATGATCCAGCGTTATGAACCCGCGGTCCGCAAGGGCGACAAGCGGATCATCCTGGTGGACGGCGAGCCTCTGGGCGCGATCAATCGTGTACCGGCCGAGGGCGAGGCGCGATCCAATATGCACGTCGGCGGACGCCCGGAGAAATCTCCGCTGACCGCGCGCGACCTCGAGATTTGCACGGCGATCGGACCGACGTTGCGCGAACAGGGCATGATCTTCACCGGGATCGACGTGATTGGCGACTATCTGACCGAAATCAACGTGACGTCGCCGACCGGGCTGCAGGAGATCGCGCGGTTCGACGGGGTGCATCTCGAGAAGGCGATCTGGGACAGCATCGAAGCGAAAGTAACGGCGCAAAGGCTTCGCGCCCATCAGCACTGACCATCTTGAAAGTGCCGGTCATGGTCGCTTCCCCGTCGAGGCCGTC
>JBEKGV010000589.1:0-3906 GCA_050012615.1 Acetobacteraceae bacterium
CGTCTCCGATCGGCCCGAGCGGTTGACCGAATGGCGGATGCTCGCCGCGCCGTTGGTCGCCGATGGAGGCGTGATTTATCGCGAGGATGTGCATGATGGTCTGGAGCACGCCCCGGACACGCTGACCGCGGTCCTGAGCGGCCGGAATTTCGGCAAGATGCTGGTCAGGGTCGGTCCCGATCCTTTGTGACGCGATCCGACCTGGCGTGACGGACTGGGCGATCACTGCCATGATCGCGGCATGCCGCCGCCTTCGCAACCGGACCACGCGCTTGTTCTGTTCTCTGGAGGCCAGGACTCAGCGACCTGTCTCGTCTGGGCTTTGAAGCGCCATGCCTGGGTTGAAACGATCGGCTTTCACTACGGCCAACGCCACGCGATCGAGATGGCGTGCCGGGAACCGGTCCGAACCGCGCTTGCCTCACCCCGTCTCGGACCGGATCACATCGTCGATCTGACCGCCACCATCTCCGGGCTTGGGGCGACAGCGCTGACCTCGGAAGCAACGATCGCCATGACCGAGGAAGGGTTGCCGAACACCTTCGTCCCTGGGCGTAACTTGTTGTTCCTTACCTGCGCGGCCGCGATCGCGTTTCGCCGCGGGATACGCCACATCGTCGCGGGAATGTGCGAGACCGATTATTCAGGGTATCCGGACTGTCGCGACGACACCATCAAGGCGATGCAACTGGCGCTCAATCTCGGCATGAACCGGCGGTTCATCCTGGAAACCCCCTTGATGTGGCGCGATAAGGCGGCCACCTGGGAACTGGCATGGTCGCTAGGTGGCGACGCTCTGGTGGAAACGATCCGGATCGAGACGCATAGTTGCTACCTTGGCGACCGGACGCGATTGCACGATTTTGGCTACGGCTGCGGTACGTGTCCGGCCTGCGAATTGCGGGCGGACGGGTGGCGGCGCTGGCGTGGTTGATGCTTTGGAGGGGAGTGCCTTGATGAAACGTCTTTGTCTCGCCGTTGCTTGTGGTTTTATGTCTGCGTCCGCCTGGGCCGCGCAGCCGCTCACGTTGCAGGCACGGACTGCCGGCGATCTGGCCGCCTTATGCGCTGCCGAACCGAATTCCCCCGGCGCCGATGCGAAGATAAATTTCTGCCATGGGTTCGCTCAGGGCGCTGTCGACGATCGACTGCGCATTTCGGCTGACAAAAAGCCGTTTTGTTTCCCAAACCCAACGCCAAGCCGGACCGCGACGCTGCACGAGTTCGTGAATTGGGTCCGGTCCGAGCAGTCCAACCGCGAGCTGCCGGTTATTGACGGCCTGTTTAAATTTCTGGGGGAACGCTACCCCTGTAAGTGACCAAGCCCAGGAGCCTGTGATGAAATTCGGCGCGTCGATGTTCTTTACGGACTATTCCATGGCACCGGCGGAGCTGGCCGTCGCCATGGAACAACGAGGCTTCGACATCGTCTGGGCGCCCGAGCACTCTCACATCCCAATGTCGCGCAAGACGCCGTTCGTACTCGGCGGTGACCTGCCGAAACGATACTATGACGTGATGGATCCATTCGTGACGCTGACGGCTGCGGCGATGGCGACGAAAACGCTGAAAATCGGCACTGGCGTTTGCCTGATCGCTCAACGCGATCCGATCCAAACGGCGAAACTGGTGGCCTCGATCGACCAGATCTCCGGCGGACGGTTCGTCTTCGGCGTCGGGAACGGCTGGAACCAGGATGAGATGGAGAACCACGGCACCGTCTTCGCCTCCCGCCATAAGCTGGCGCGCGAGAGGATCGAGGCGATGAAAGCCATCTGGACCCAGAACAAAGCCGAATATCATGGGGAATTCGTCAATTTCGATCCGATGATGACGTGGCCGAAGCCGGTGCAGAAGCCGCATCCACCTATCCTGGTCGGCGGAGCGTTTCCCTATTCCGCCCGTAGGGCCGTTCGTTACGGCGACGGGTGGATGCCGCAGGTGACCGACTCCTCGAAGACTCCTCTGATCGAACTGATCCCGCGGTTCCGCCAGATGGCTGCCGAGAATGGCCGCGATCCCGCCGCGTTGGATATCTCCATCGGCGCGCAGAAACAGGATGTCGACCTGATCAGGCAATATCAGGACGTGGGTGTGAATCGGGTGTCCTGTAGTTTGGAATCGGATAAGGCGGCAGTGATACTGCCGATCCTCGACCAATGGGCCGAAATCATTCGGAAGGTAAACGGCTGATGGACCGATCCCTGCATGAAACATTGACCGGATGGCGCCGGCACCTCCACGCCAATCCGGAATTGACCCTGCATGAAAAGGAAACGTCGGCCTTTGTGCAGGCGAGGCTCGCCGAACTCGGTGTACCGTTCGTCGCGGGGATCGGTGGTCATGGCGTCGTCGCCACATTGCAACGCGGCAACTCCAACCGGTCCGTCGGGTTGCGCGCCGATATGGATGCGTTGCCGATCCTGGAAACGTCGGGCGTCACCCACGCATCACGCAAGTCTGGCGTTATGCACGCGTGCGGCCACGACGGGCACACCGTTTCGCTTCTGGGCGCGGTCGCGATGCTGGCCGGCGACCCGTCCTGGACAGGAACGGTGCAATTTGTTTTTCAGCCGGCCGAAGAAGGCGGCGGCGGCGCGAAGTCGATGATCGCCGACGGGCTGTTCGATCGGTTTCCGATGGAGCGGATCTTCGGCTACCACAACTGGCCCGGCCTGGAGGCGGGAACCGTCGCGCTGCATGACAGCACTGTCATGGCCGCGGGCGGACGGGTATATTTCACGATCAAGGGTCACTCGGGTCACGCCGCGCTGCCGCATCTGACACGCGACCCAATGGTCGCGGCGGCGCATCTGTTGATCGCATTGCAAACGATCGTTTCCCGGAACGTTGATCCGCTGGACTCCGCGGTCATCACGATCGGGACCATGCAATGTGGCAGCGCCGCGAACCAGATCTCTGGGGAGGCGGTGATGCGCGGCACGATGCGCACGCTAAAAGAAAGTGTGCGGGACGAAATGGAGGAAGCTGTCGAACGGGTCGCGGCTGGCGTGGCGCAAACCTTTGGTGTGAAAATCGACGTCCAACAAATCCGCGGCATGCCGGTGACGGCGAATACTCCGGCTGAGCGTGACCTGGCCGCCGAGGCTGTTCAAATGGCGGGTATTCCATTGCGACGGGACATGGCACCCGCGATGACGGGTGAGGATTTCGCCTGGTACCTCAAAGAGCGTCCCGGCGCGTTCGCCTGGATTGGGAACGGCCCAGCGGATGGGGGCAGGGAATTGCACAATTCGAACTATGATTTCAATGACGCAATCCTTCCCGCCGCGTCCGGCTATCTCGCCGGTGTGGCGAAGCGGGCCCTGGGCTAGTACGCATAATCATTGAAGCGCGGCACGCCCACTCACGTCATGGCCCATCTCATAACGTCATGGCCCGGCTTGTCCGGGCCACCCGAATCAGCACTGTGCCGCGACAGGTGGCCCGGTCGAGCCGGGCCATGACGATTTGACGGCAACGACACGCGGTTAACCGATAGCGGGTGCTAAATCACTCCTTCCGCGCGCAGAGCAGAGATCGCTGCCGAATCATAACCAAGGTCCGCCAGGATCGCGTCGGTATGGGCGCCAAGCTCCGGCGGTGCCGTATCCAAATGACCGCCGCCGTGCGCCATTTGAAATCCGGAGCCCATCAATCGCAGCATGCCGTATTGCGTCTCCACCGACTGCATCACGTCTCGCGCGACGATCTGCGGATGATCGATGATCTCCTCGATCGTCCAGATGCTCGCGGATGGAGCACCGGCGGCATTCAGTTCTTTCTCCCAGGCCTTGGCGTCCTGCTTCGCCAGCGCCGCCTCGATGATTTGCCTTAAGGCGGCTTCGTTTTCCTTGCGCAGGAACCAGTCGGCGAACCGCGGATCGGCCAGCACATCGGTCCGGC
>JBEKGV010000590.1:0-3893 GCA_050012615.1 Acetobacteraceae bacterium
GCCGATCGTCATGCCTTCCTCGCGCAGGCGGTGCAGCACGTTCAGCACGTCGTCGCATTCTTCCCGCCCCAGACCGGCCAGAGTTTCATCCAACAGCAGCAGACGAGGCCGGCCCGCCAGTGCGCGCGCCAGTTCCATCAGCCGCAGCTGCTTATTCGTCAATTGTCCAGCCGGAACACCTGCCTGGGCCGCCAGTCCGGTGCGATGCAGGGCATCGACCGCCGCATCGACTGCCGCCGCGTCTGAAAGTCCGGCGCCGTAAGCGCCGACGATCACATTGTCGACCAACGGCAGGCGAGGGAAGCTGCGCACGACCTGGAACGTGCGCCCGACGCCCAGATGGCACACCTGGTGGACCTTCAAGCCCAGAATGGATAAGCCACCGAGTGTCGCGGTGCCCTCATCCGCCGGCAGGATACCGTTGAGAACGTTGAACAACGTCGTCTTGCCGGCGCCGTTCGGTCCGATGATCCCCAGGATTTCGCCTTGAACGATGGAGAAACTGACATTGGCGACCGCGCGCAAACCGCCGAACGATTTCGACAGGCCCTCGACTCTCAGCAACGGCGTGCCTGACGTCTCGGTGACGATCGGGACTTTAGCATCGGCTCGGGCGGCGGGGATTGGCACGGCCGCTTTCGGTTTGAAGAACCGGTCGCGCAACGTCCAGAACACCCCGTCGGGAGCCGCCAGGATGATGGCGATGACCGCCGCGCCATAGATCACGCCCTGAATGCCGCGCAGATAGTCTCCGGCGTAAGCATCGAGCAGTTTCGACAGCGGCACCAGGAACGCCGCCCCAATGACCGGACCCCACAGCGATGCGACGCCGCCAAACAGAGTCATCACCACCGGTTGCGCGGAGACCAACAGGCCAAACATGGAATCCGGCGTGACCACCAACTGGACACAGGCGTAAAGACCTCCGGCGCCGCCGGCGATCATTCCGGAAACGATCAACGCCCGCATTTTCCAGGTTCTGGCATCGATGCCGGCTGCCTCGGCCGCCAGTTCGTTTTGCCGGATCGCCAGCAGCGCCAGACCGAAACGCGAGTTCTCCACCAGAATGCAGGCGACCACGCTGATGGCCAGCAAGCCCGTGGAAACAATCGTGTAGTAGCGCGGATCGGCGAACTCGAGAAACGCGGCCGGAGCCTCCCGATGCATTGGCAGGGAGACTTCCTGGAAGCCGAGATATTGCATGAAGTAAAGGATCGCCAACGGGTAGGCGAGCATTGCCAACGCGAAATAATGCCCGCGCAGGCGGAAGGTCGGCGTACCGATGACGACAGCGGCGATCCCTCCCATGATGACGCCCAAAGGAATGCCGAGCCAGGGCGTGAGGTTCCAGTAGACCAGCGCGAGCGTCATGCTGTAGCCGCCGATGCCGAAGAAACTCGCATGGCCGAACGATAATTGGCCCGCGTAGCCGGACAGGATGTTCCACGACACGCCGAACGCGGCCCAGATCGGCACCAGTGTCAGGATCAACTGGAAGTAACTGTTGGGAACGAACCAGGCCACGCCGAGATAGATGACGGCAAGGCCCACCAGAATGATCAGGTCCCGGCGCAGCTTTTCGGCGGTGCCAATTCTCACGTCACGCACGCTCCGCCGAGCGGCCGAACAAACCTTGCGGCCGCAACATGATGATCAGCAGGAAGACGATGAAGATCGCCGCGTTCTGTAATTGCGGCGGCAGCACCAGGGCTGACATCTGCTGCACCAGGCCAACCGTCATCCCTCCCCAGAACGCGCCCATGATGGAGCCGATGCCGCCGAGGACGACTCCGGAATACATGATGATCACGTAATCGAATCCGATGAATGACCCAAACGAAAGATACGTCGCCATCAGCCCCCCGGCGATCGCGGTGATGCCGCTGCCGAGGCCGAACGCCATCCGGTAGTACTTGTCGACGTCGATGCCCATGTATGTGGCGGCCGTCGGATTGTCGGCAGCCGCTCGCAGGGCTTTGCCGACGCGGGTGAACTCCAGCACGAAATACAGCGCCAGAGCGGTGACGATCGCGACAACGCAGGCCACCAGTTTGGCTTTGTTCAGAAAGATCGTGGCATCGCCGTAAATCGGGCCGATCAGAAACGCGCTTGATGACAATGGAGTGCGCACGGTAACAGGAATGGTGCCGAACACGATCATGCCGCCGTTCTGCAGGATCAGCGAAATCCCCAGAGTGACGATCAACTGGCCGAAATGACCATCGTCAATAGATCCCGCCGTGCGCAGCCCCGACACCCGGCTGATCAAAAACTTGTGCAGCAGGGCGCCGAACACGAACACGATCGGGCCGGCCAGAATCGCGCCGACAAAGGGTCCGATCACCGGGCCAAGGAACGCCAGGATGCCTCCGCCCGTCACCAAATAAAAGCTCGCGAACATACCCAGCATCAGCAACTCGCCTTGGGCGAAATTCACCACCTTCATGATGCCGAAGATCAGGCCGAGGCCGATGCACATCAACCCGTAAATGCAGCCGATGGTGAGGCCGGCGGTGAGCGCGTTCGCCACACTCTCGATCAGGACCTCGATGTCCACCGGTTCCGTCAGCCTCCCAGGCGGGGGAATTGCCCAGCCGCGGCGCGTGCTTAACGGCTTGCGGCGGCGGGCTCAACCCTGGCCCGGCTTGCGGTACCCTACGCCTCCACATCCGCGCGGAGCGAACGAGTGTATACTGTGCCTGAGAGTGGAGAAGTTTGGGAAGCAGTAGAGGACTCTCTCGGAATGCACGTAGACGGCTGTAACATCGCGTACATCAAATTCAGAAAGGCAAACTCGTGACGAACCGGCGTGTAGAACAACACGGTTACAAGCCCATGACCGAAGGCTATCAGCCCGGGAAGGCGCAAACCATATTCAAGGGCTTTACACCCTCATCAACCACTGGCAACACCCAACGCCCGTCGACACCGAGACCACCCCGCGGCGGTTCGAGCGCGTCCAAGCCGCCTCGGAAATAGCATCCCAAGGGCGATCGCCAAGGCCGTGACTCGAAGTGGCTAACAGCGTCTCATGGCCGCACGACCCGTGGCACGGGGAATTCGGCCAGAATCACTGACCATTTGATCTACCTCAATGACCGGTACAGCCAGTCCAGGGAGGGTTGCGCTCCAGGACGCGGCATCGCGGCGCGGTCTGGGAGAACGGAACCGCCAAAGGGAAGAGATCAACCATGGACACCGTCACACCAACCGAAATCGTCGTGCCGAAACAGGCAGTCGCACCGCGGGCACTGAACCACGTCGTGCTGAACGTGCGCGACATCGAAGAATCGCACCGGTTCTGGACCGAGATGATTGGCTTCAAACACGTCGGTACCGCAAAACCTCGCCCTGACCGTCCCAACCCGCCGAACTTTCGCTTCTACAGTTGCGACCATGGCGATGGACGCCTGAGCCATCACGACCTCGCGCTGGTGGAAAACCCCAACCTGCCGCCGCCGCCCGCCGAGTGGGACATGATCGGCATGAACATGGCCATCAACCACGTCGCGATCCTGCTGCCCAGTCGCGAGGCCTGGCTTCAACAACTGGCGTTCTTGCAAAGCAAGGGCGTGAAGTTCGACCGCCGCGTCGAGCACGGAATGACCCACAGCCTCTATATTCATGACCCCAACGGTTACGGGGTCGAGCTGCTCTATGAGCTGCCGCGTGAGGTGTGGGAGGCCGACATCGACGGTGCGCTGAACTACTCCGTCAGCCTGCCCACCGAGGGACAGGAGGCGCTGGCCGATCGCACCGGCGGTCTCCCGTCGTTCGGCCGTTCCTGATCCCCAACGCTGGCGCCTACGCGATCACAGCAACAGGATCGCCAAACTCCCCACCCCGGCCACGACGCAGTAAGCCGCGAACGGACTCAAAGCCCAATCGTCGTG
>JBEKGV010000591.1:0-3886 GCA_050012615.1 Acetobacteraceae bacterium
TAGGAAGCTGAATGATGCCTTGTCAAAGATACCCAGGCAGATGCAACTTCTTAAATCGATGGACGCTGCCACTGATCGCCCATTCTTCCATTGCTGGTTTCTAAGTCTACCGCAACTCATGGTCTTGCTGGACGACGTGCATGATAACGAGTCTTTCAGAACAGCCCTCTGGAAGACCCGCCATATTATAACGGGTAGTTCCGATTTTTATCACGATCTTGCTTACATGCGGAATTTGATGTCGACCGCAGAAGTGCCCAATTTGGAAACAGGAGCGATTGGCTTGCGGTCGGAGTGACCCCTATGGGCGCGGAACCGTCAGTGCCAGCTATGCTGATTGTCCGGTACCTGGACCGCCCGGCAGACCGACTGATGGCGGACTCGGGTCGAAACTGGTAATTCAAACCGAGACACTACCCCGCACAGCCATGGATTGCTGTGCGGTGCCGCGTCGGCATAGCATCCCCGGACTTCAACGACGCAGCGCCGAAGGGTAAGCCATGCCGGACGGAACGACCACACCTGGAACGCCTCCCGCGCGCTTCGGCAGCGGGCGCGACGTCAGGCGGATCGAGGACGCGAGCCTGCTCGCCGGCTCTGGCCGCTACACGGATGACTTCACCCTGCCGAACCAGACCTGGATCAGTTTCCTGCGCTCGCCCGTGGCGCATGCGAAGATCGCTTCCATCGACACCGAAGCGGCGGCGAAAATGCCTGGAGTTCTTGCCATCTACACTGGCGCGGACCTCGTGGCCGCCGGGGTCAAACCCGTGCCGCTGGAGCCCATGTTCCATCGTCCCGACGGCTCTCCGGCCGCCACCCCGCTGCGATCAGCGCTGGCGGTCGACATTGTCCGCTTTGTCGGCGAGCAGATCGTGGCGCTGATCGCCGAAACGCCGGAGCAAGCCAAGGACGCGCTCGAAGCGATCGTTGTTGAATACGATGAACTTCCTGTCGTTACCACGCTGACTCAGGCCATCGCCGATGGTGCACCGCTGCTCTGGCCGGAAGCCGGCAACAACATCGCCGCCCGGATGAAGCACGGCGATCCCGCCGCCTGCGACGCCGCTTTCGCCAAAGCCACCCATGTCGTCTCGCTGGACCTCGAAAACCAGCGCCTGATTCCCGCGACGATGGAACCGCGCGCCGCCCTCGCCAGCTTCGATCGGGAAAGCGGCCGCGTCACCCTTCGCCTGTCCACCCAAATGCCCTCCGCCGCCCGCGACGGCCTGTGTGAGGCACTTAATCTCACGACCGATAAAATCCGGGTGATTGTTGGTGACGTCGGCGGCGGCTTCGGCATGAAAGGCGGCTTCTATCCGGAAGATATCGCCGTCGTGTACGCCGCCCGCGAACTGGGGCGCCCGGTCAAATGGATCCCCTCGCGTCTGGACGAGTTCCTCAGCGCCACCCATGGCCGGGACGTGGAATCCCACGCCGAACTGGCCCTGGACGCCAACGGGAAAGTGCTCGGCTACCGCATTAAGACCCTGGCCAACATGGGCGCCTACGCCAGTACGGTCGGAATCGTGATTCAGGTTCTGATCGGCCCCTGGGTTTCCACCAGCATCTACGACATCCGGACCATTGACTTCACGATGGACGCGGTCCTGACCCACACGGCGCCCACCTCCGCCTATCGCGGTGCCGGGCGGCCCGAAGCCATCTACATCATCGAACGCCTGTTCAACGTCGCAGCCCAGAAGCTTGGCCTCGACCCGGCCGAAATCCGCCGCCGCAATCTCATCGATCCTGGCCTGATGCCGTACACCAACGCCATGGGCCAAACCTATGACAGCGGTAACTTCGGCTCGATCATGGAGCAAGGCCTGAAACTGGCCGATTGGGATGGTTTCGCCGTCCGCGAAGCGTCATCCAAAGCCCGCGGAAAACTTCGCGGCCGAGGCATGGCCTCGTTCCTCGAATGGACCGGCGCCAACGTGTTCGAGGAACGTGTCACGGTCGCCGTCAACGGCGACGGCACCATTGAGGTCTTCGCCGCCACGATGCCGATGGGCCAAGGGATCCAGACCTCCTACGCGCAGCTTGTGGTCGACGTCTTCGGTGTCGAACTGGAAAGAATCCGCATCATCATGGGCGACACCGACCGCGGCCAGGGTTTTGGGAGTGCCGGCTCGCGCAGCCTGTTCACCGCAGGGTCAGCGCTGAACATCGCCGCCCAAAAGACGGTCGCCAATGGCAAGGACCTCGCGGCGGAGGTTTTGGAAGCGGCCGCCGCGGACATTGAATACGGCGACGGAATGTTCCGGATCGCGGGAACCGACCGCGGCATCGGGCTTTTCGAACTGGCCGGGAAACAACCGGACCAGCGCATCTTCGTCGACTCGACCAGCACGGTCGCCGGCCCAAGCTGGCCGAATGGCTGTCACGTGGCCGAAGTCGAAGTCGACCCCGAGACCGGCAACATAGACATCGTCAGCTATAAATCGGTCAACGACGTGGGCCGTGTGGTAAACCCCATGATTGTGCGGGGCCAACTGGACGGCGGCGCTGCCCAGGGCATCGGGCAGGCTCTGGGCGAGCATATGCGATACGACGGAGACGGACAGGTCGTAACCGCCAGTATGATGGACTACTACATGCCCAGGGCGGACAGCATTGGCACGTTCCAGCACGAACTGGATCAATCCATCCCCTGCCAAACCAATCCCCTGGGCGTCAAAGGCGTCGGCGAACTGGGAACGATCGGTGCTACACCTGCCATCGTCAATGCTGTCGCCGACGCATTGACACGGGCCGGCCTCGCCGAAGTCGCCAACACGCTGCAAATGCCACTGACCCCAGCGCGCGTCTGGGCGGCTTTCCACTCCACCTAAGCAGAGGCACGCCGGAGTAACCCGTGCGGTAGCCCCGCGGGCGTTCACCTGGACGATGAACCCTATCCGCGATCGCCCGGGGATGAGTAGGCTGGTCCGCATGCTGAACCCCAAATCCCATCCCATGCCCCAGCCCATCGCCGTCGGACGGCAGGAGTTCCGGCTGGCGAAGCAAGGTGTCGCACGCTTCGATTTCCGAGACCCGTACCACCTGGCCGTCAGCCTGTCCTGGCCGGCCTTCACCATCGCCATGCTGCTCTTCTGGCTGGCGATAAACGTTGCATTCGCGTGGCTCTATTGGCTCAGCCCCGGCGATGTCACCAACGCTGTCCCCGGCTCGTTCGCCGACGTGTTCTTCTTCAGCATAGAGACGCTGGCGACGGTCGGTTACGGAGTGATGGCGCCTGCCACCCTGTATGGACATATTGTCTCGGCGGTGGAGATCGTTACAGGTATGGCGTTCACCGCGATTTTCACCGGGCTGCTGTTCGTCCGCTTCTCCCGCGCCAAGGCCAAGATCCTTTTCTCCGACGACGCCGTGGTGACCATGCACAACGGCCAGCCGGCCGTTATGATGCGGGCGGTCAATGGCCGGGTCACGATGATGAGCAACGCGACGGCCCGCCTGTTCCTGTTGCTGGTGGAGCCAACCGACGAGGGGGTGCCCTACCGGCGAATCCACGACTTGCGGCTTCAGCAGTCGCATCAGCCATTGTTCGTCATGTCTTGGACGCTGATCCACGTCATCGACGAAGCCAGTCCGTTACATATGTATGATGCCGAGCGTGTGGCCCATTCGGACGCTCTGCTGATCCTGACGATCGAGACCCGTGATCACGCATTGTCGGCACTGGTCTACGAGATGAAGAGCTACCGGCCGGATCACATCCGGTTCGGCATGCACTTCGCCGAAACGGTCCGGCAGGACGATACGGGCCTCGCGATCGCCGATTTGTCCCGGATCGGCGTGCTGGAGCCGGACAATGGGGTCGTCGCCAAATCGTAACCACCAACGTGCATCGGGATCGTTACCCCGCGGCGCAATGGCG
>JBEKGV010000592.1:0-3886 GCA_050012615.1 Acetobacteraceae bacterium
ATACGCCAGGAAAGATGACAGCGGCCGCCGCCACCGCATCCCCGAGGTCGAACGGGCTACTCCATGACTTCGTCGCTGATCCTGGTCACTTCCTCTTCGGGCTCGCCGACCAGTTTTTTCAGCCGGTGCAACTGCGGCGCGGACACGATGACATTGTCGGAAGGTTGGCGGCAGAGCTCCATGACCGCCGGCCTCTCGCTATCAAAAGCCACCGACCGTACGATCGCCGCCCGCAGCGTCAGCGCGAGGTAATGTATTTTTCCGTGCCGACCGTTCACTGTCCACGTGGACCTCTCGTCCAACATGGCCATTAGTTCGCCATCGGTGCGGCGGTCTGCACTCGCTTCCATGTTTTCTCTCCGGGATTCATGGAGCCAACAAAAAGCGGCTCGCCCCGAGATACTGTCAAAATAGTTTCGACAATCTCTCAATCGTCGCGGCTTCCCCGCGGATCGCTCGAAAAAAGGCGGCCGTTAAACCAACGCCGGCAATCCACCTGGGAGCAGTGATCCGCCGATCAACACCGCCGGGGAATCGGGGTCAGTTCGGTCAGCTTCGCTTTCATCACGAAGTCGCCAAAATCCATTAGCATTCCGTCCGCGACCCCATTTTCCCAATAACGCATCGCCGCTTCATAGGTTGGCGTGGGCGACCCGCTTCCATGATCGAAAAATGCAATCCGCACACGCGTGGAGGACAGTGGCGTCAGGATCGGATGATCCGTCCCGAACGGAGGCTTCCAGTCGATGATCGCGATCGAGCTGTCCTCGAAGCCGTCGTCGTCGGTACCGTCGAACAACGGCAACGCGATAAATTTCTTGCCGTCCCGTGCCGCGTTGATAATGGCCAGCGTGTGCATCATCGGAAACAGCGTACCCGCCGGAAGTTCGACTTTCGCTTCCTTCGGGAGCCGGTAAAGCACCTCGCCCGGTCCACCCGTCCGGGTCAGCCGAGCGGAACCATCGGTCTGGCTGGTCACCGCCGAGTCGGATTTCTGGACCATATGGAACCGGAAGTTCAAACCATCCTTGGACTCCCAGGTCGCGTAATCGGAGTCCATATCGGTATCCTGGCCTTCGCCGCTCGTGATCGTCATGCGCAGCCTCTGCCGCGTGGCCCAACCATCGCAGACGTCGACGACCTCGTATCCCATGGTGCCGTGCGCCGCCGCGACCTGACGCCCACCCCGCGATGAGTCCAAGGTCAATTCATACAAGGCCCGATGCGCGGCCAGTGGCACGGACGTTCGCGCGGGCGGGGGCGGGGCTGGCGTCGCCGCATAAGCCAACACCGAAAACAGGCCGGGACCAATCACCAGACAAACTGCCGCCAGGCGGGCGGGAAAACGCATGAAGCAAACTCCGTGAAGGTTCCGCTACGCCGAAAGATAGTGAGCCGATGCGTTCCGCGCCAGCGACCAGCATCGCCACCCAATGGGGTGATGGTGGGGTCATGGTGGGGGGGGGCCCATGGCCCGGCCGCGTTTTCAGCCCGGCCGCGTTCAGCCCGGCCACGGATCCGCTGGGCCCGGCCACGGACCAGGCCATGCCGCCACCGGCTCGAAAATGTCTCGCGAACGCCGCCGGCGCCGCACCCCGCCAGCGGCCAACCGGTTCCGCACCGCATCCAGGACCCGGCCAGTTTGCACGAGCGGGGCGCAGCCGGCGTTACGCCGCGCGACAGCCGAGAAATCCGGATGCAGCGTGACGACGTCTCCGCCGTTGCTGAACGACGCTCGATCGCCGGCGTCCTGACAGGACTCGGCCGGCATCCCGTTGGCCAGCAACACATCGTGCTGAGCAAGTTCGATGTGGTGGTAGGCAATCCGCTCCGCCATCAACTGGCGCACCGAGCAACCGTTCACCAGCAAGCGAATCGGGATCAGCACGCGATCGACGAACACCGCGTGGTTGGGTGAGAGAAAGAGATCGGTGGCGGGCATGCCTCGTCCGAACGCATCGGTGGAAATTCGAACCGGCCAGACTTTCGTCGGCTCCGGATGGCGCGAGCAATCCACGATGCGGCGGCCGACCCAGATCACGGTCGCCGGATTGCCGCTGAGTACCGTTCCGACCTGATCGCCGGGATGAACCAACTCGACCGCGACGTGCCCTCGCATGGTCGCGATCCAGGTTCCGGCCGCGAAGCAGGCGACCCGCTCGCTGTCCGCGGTGACGGTCGCTCCCGCCTCGCGGTCCAGCGTCAGGTCGCCGGACAGGTTGATTACTGGTCCAGTAACGAATTCCGGCAAAATCGTTTCATCCCGAATGATCAGTTCGTCCTCGGCGGGCGCCGTGCCGGTGTCGCCGATGAGAAGTTGCGATGGCATGACAATCCGGTTCGGGCACACTGTGACATGGCGGACGACGCCACGACGCCCGGAATTTGCCCCGACAATCGAGCCAATGTGGTTACAGTTGCCGGCTTGTCAGATCGGCCTGGCAACGCCAAACCTCAGGCATGATGCGACAGGAGCCGCCAATGTCCGCCACGGCGACCACCCGACTGCCCGTCGGGTTAATCGACGCCATTCAGGCCTTTCTGGGCGACCGGATCACGACCAACGCCGGCCTGCGCGAGCACCACTCGCATGGCCAGGACACCCAGCCTCCGGTGCTGCCCGACGCCGTCGCGTTCGTCGAAACCTCCGAGGAGGCCGCGAAATTATTGGCCCTGTGCCATGCCGAGCGGATCCCGGTCGTTCCCTGGGGTGCCGGCACCTCCCTGGAGGGTCATGTTACTCCGGTCCGCGGCGGGATCACGCTCGATCTTTCGCGCATGACACGGATCCTCGACGTCAGCCAGGCCGACATGGATTGCCGGGTTGAGGCCGGCGTCACGCGCGATCAGTTGAACACGTATTTGCGGGACCTGGGATTGTTCTTCCCCGTCGATCCCGGCACGTCCGCCTGCACGATCGGAGGGATGTGCGCGACCCGCGCCTCCGGCACCAACGCGGTGCGCTACGGCACGATGCGGGAGAACGCGATGGGCCTGACCGTCGTACTGGCCGACGGGCGCACGATCCACACCGGAGGGCGCGTTCGCAAATCCTCGACCGGCTACGACCTGACCCGCCTCTTCATCGGCTCTGAGGGCACTCTGGGCGTCATCACCGAGATCCAACTCCGGCTGCACGGCATCCCGGAGGCCATGTCATCCGCGACCTGCCAGTTTCCCACCCTGCGAGACGCGGTGGAGACCGTGATCGCCATCATGCAGACAGGCATTCCGGTCGCACGCATGGAGCTTTTGGACGAGGTGCAGATCGAAGCCTGCATCGCTTACTCGAAGCTGGAGGGGCTCGAACGTCTGCCCACCCTGTTCTTCGAGTTCCACGGCACCGATGCCAGCGTCAAAGAGCAGGCGCGACAGACCGAGGAGATCGCCGGCAGCTTCGACGGCAGCGGGTTCCGCTGGGCGACCGATACGGCGGAACGGAACAAGCTGTGGCAGGCGCGGCATGATGCCTATTGGGCCTGCCTCGCTTTGAAGCCAGGACATCAGGGGATCGCCACCGACGCCATCGTGCCCATCTCCCGCCTGAACGAGGCCATCCTCGGTGCCAAACAGGACATCGCCGCGTCCGGCCTGACCGCGCCGATCGTCGGCCACGTGGGGGATGGCAATTTCCATACCGTGATCCTTGTTCCTCCCGAGCCGGACGGTCTCTCCCGCGCCTGGGAACTGGACAAGAAAATCGTCGCGAGAGCACTCGATCTCGGCGGATCGTGCAGCGGCGAGCACGGGGTCGGGATCGGCAAGCGCGAGTTTCTGGAGCGAGAACACGGACCGGAGGCGCTGGCGGTCATGTACTCTGTCAAGCAGGCGCTGGACCCGCGGGGCATCATGAACCCCGGGAAGATTTTTCTGAACTAATACCGAC
>JBEKGV010000593.1:0-3882 GCA_050012615.1 Acetobacteraceae bacterium
GGGCAAAAAGATCGCCGCCCATTTGATGGAGGCGTCGGTCGACGATATCGAGTTCGCCAATAATACGTTCACCGTCGCCGGCACCGACAAGTCGAAGTCTCTGACGGACATCTCGCTCACCGCTTATATCCCGCACAACTATCCGATCGACGAACTGGAACCCGGCCTGGAAGAAACCGCGTTCTACGATCCGAAGAACTTCACTTTCCCGGGCGGCTGTCACATTTGCGAGGTCGAGATCGATCCTGATACCGGCATCGTATCGGTCGTGAACTTCACCGCCGTCGATGACGTGGGCCGCGTGGTCAATCCAATGATCGTCGAAGGCCAGGTTCAGGGTGGCATCGCTCAGGGCATTGGCCAGGCATTGCTGGAAGCGGCGGTTTATGACCCATCGGGACAGTTGATGTCCGGCTCCATGATGGACTACACGATGCCGCGCGCGGACAATCTGCCCAATATCCATGTCGCGACCGAAAACACCATGTGCACGCACAACCCGCTTGGCTCCAAGGGCTGCGGCGAGGTCGGAGCAATCGGCTCGCCGCCCGCGGTCATCAATGCGATTCTCGATGCGTTGAAGGACTACGGGGTGCGCCACATGAACATGCCCGCGACATGTGAGAAGATATGGTCGATCATCAACTCCGGTCCGGCGAAAATGGCGGCGGACTGAGGCGGCGGCGAAAGGGAACCAACGATGTACGATTTCGCATATCAAAAACCTGGCAGCCTTGCCGACGCGGTGAAGGTTCTCGGCGCGGACGAGGACGCCAAGGCGCTGGCGGGGGGAATGACTTACATTCCCGTGCTGAAGCAGCGTCTGGCGAAGCCCTCGACGGTCGTCGATCTGTCTGGACTTGGACTGACCGGCATCACGGTCGCCAATGGCATGGTGACGATCGGCGCGATGACAAAACACGCGACCGTGGCCAGCAGCGCTGAGGTGAAGCAGGCGATTCCGGCCCTGGCGGCGTTGGCCGGCATGATCGGGGATGACGCCGTGCGTCATCGCGGCACCATTGGCGGCAGCATCGCCAACAACGATCCGGCCGCCGACTATCCGGCGGCGGCATTGGCTCTCGGTGCGACGATCAAGACGGATCGTCGCTCGATCAAAGCCGATGATTTCTTCACGGGCATGTTCTCGACCGCACTCGAACAAGGCGAACTCATCACGGCGGTGGAATTTCCCGCGCCAACCAAGGCCGCGTATGAAAAGTTCCGCAACCCGGCGTCGCGCTACGCCATCGTTGGCGTGTTCGTGGCGCAGACCTCAAGCGGGGTCCGCGTCGCGGTAACCGGCGCGGGCCAGGGCGGCGTATTCCGCCACGCCGAAATGGAGAAGGCGCTGTCAGCGAATTTCTCTCCCGCCGCGATCAAGGGCATCAAGACATCGCCTAACGATCTGAACGGCGATATCCACGCCAGTTCGGAGTATCGTGCGCATCTGGTTGGCGTCATCGCCGGACGAGCGGTGGTCAAGGCGGGGTGACCCAGACGTCAGAGCTCCAGGCGTTGGTTGCCCAGCCGGGCGCCAACACTCTGAGGTGGTATGACCGCGAGTTTCCGGACCAGACGATTTACCTGCACGCCGCACGACCCAGACATTACACGCCGCGAACCCCGCTGTTGTTCGTGCACCATGGCGTCGGCCGCAATGGCGAAGCGTACCGTGATTATTGGCTGCCATTGGCTGAGGAAAACGATCTCCTCGCCGTCGCGATCGAATTTCCCGAAGCGTCGTTTCCCGATTATCTCCGCTACCACTTCGGCAATCTTCATAATGAGGATGGAACGGCGAATCCTCGAGAGAAATGGACCTACGGCATCATTCCACGCCTGTTCGATGCGCTGCGCGAGGCCGGCGTCACGAGCCGGGAGCGATACGGGATGTTCGGTCACTCGGCGGGCGGACAGTTTGTCCACCGCATGCTGTCATTCGGTTTTCGAGATCGTGTCGCTGTCGCGGTCAGTGCCAATTCGGGCACCTATGCCATGCCGGATCTGGACGTTGCCTGGCCGTTTGGCCTCGGAGAGACCGACGTCACGCCGGACACGCTGACGGCGCTGATGAACTTCCCGATCACCGTCATGGCTGGCATGAACGATACCAAGACGACGGGCCGCTTCTTTCCCAAAGGCCCGCGATCGATGCGGCAGGGCGAGACACGGTGGCATCGCGCGCATAATTATTTCCGCCTCGGGCGGGAAGTGGCGGAGGCGATTGGCACACAGTGCGAATGGACGATCATCGACGTCCCAGGCGTCGGCCATGATGGGCATGGAATGTCGATCGCGGCCGCACCTGTCGTCGCCGCCGCGCTGCACGCATCCGAACCCTTCCACCCACCCGGGGATCGCGGCTAATCTGTTCGGGACAGATAACCTGAGGTCCCAGAGCATGAAACGCCGAGATGTCCTGAAATCCACCGCCGCCGTCTCGGCCGCGCTGGCGGCACCCAAGATAGTCCGTGCGCAAGGCGCGCGGACGGTCACATTCGTGCCGCATGCGGATCTCGCATCGCTCGACCCTGTGTGGACGACAGCCGATATCACGAGAAACTATTCGCTCGCGGTGTTCGACACGCTGTTTGGCTATGACGCCCAGTTTAATGTGCAACCGCAGATGGTTGAGGGAGTGAAGACGGAAAGTGACGGTCTGACCTGGGAACTCACGCTGCGCGATGGACTGAAGTTTCATGACGGGGAGAAAGTGCTCGCGCGAGATTGCGTGGCGACGATCAATCGCTTCTCCAAACGCGACCCGTTCGGTCAGGCTATGATGAAGCGTGTGGCGGAGATCACGGCTCCGTCGGACAACACAATTCGCTTCCGGATGAACAAGCCCTTCCCTTTGCTGCCAAACGCGTTGGCTGAAGTTTACTGCGCGATCATGCCGACCCGGCTGGCGGAGACCGATCCGATGAAGCAAATCCCGGAGGCGATCGGCAGCGGACCGTTCAAATTCCTGGCGGACGAGCGCATCCCCGGTCAGCGTGTCGTGTTCGCGAAGAATGAGGCTTACGTGCCGCGCTCCAGTGGCGTCGCCAGCTTCAATGCCGGTCCGAAAATCGTGAATATCGATCGCGCGGTATGGACCTTCATCCCGGATCCCGCCACCGCCGAGGCTGCGCTGGCCCAGGGAGAGATCGATTGGTGGGAAAATCCGACGATCGACCTGCTGCCGCAAATCAAGAAAAACGAAAGTATCAATGTCGTAGTGAAGGACCGCACAGGCGAGATGGCCTGTATGCGGTTCAACCATCTGTATCCGCCGTTCGACAATGACGCGATCAGGCGCCTCGTTGTCTCCGCGATCGATCAGAAGGAAATCATGGAAGCGGTCGCCGGCGCCGAGCCGTCTCTGATTAAGACGGATCTTGGTATTTTCGTGCCTGGCACACCGATGGCGAGCACTGTCGGCGTCGAGATCACCCGCGGTCCCAAGGATCTTAAGAAAATCAAGGCCGACATCGCCGCCGCTGGCTACAACGGTGAGAAGATCGTCATCCTCGCCGCCACGACAATTCCAACGATCTGGGCTGAGGCTCAGGTGGCCAGCGACCTGCTGACACGGATCGGTTTCAACACCGATCTGCAAGCGTTGGAATGGGGCACGGTCGTGCAACGGCGTGCCAGCCGTGAGCCGGTCGACAAGGGAGGCTGGAACATTTTCTATACCTATCTGGGAGGGTTCGGAAACGTTTCGCCCGCGCCCAACATCGCCATTCGTGGCAATGGCTCGAGCGCCTGGTTCGGCTGGCCGACCGACGCGAAAATGGAAGCGCTCTACGACTCGTGGTTCGAGGCACCCGACCTCGCGGCGCAAAAGAAAATCTGCGATGCGATGCAGGTAGAGTTCTGGCTGAACCCGCCTTA
>JBEKGV010000594.1:0-3881 GCA_050012615.1 Acetobacteraceae bacterium
GATTGTCAATAATTAGAAAAACCCAAAGCAGCACTGGTGTACATTCCACTTATTTCGGTGATCGTAACAATCAGATCATCAGGCATGCGGCTAATCAAATTCAATGTTCCCGTAGTATGATCATAAAGCAGTCGAACGTGCCCTATTTCGGTATTGCTGGATTGGCTCACTGGTTCTTTGAGAACGGGAGCGTTCGCTACCTTAGGGGAGGTTGGTCTAACTGGCACTTCTGTTGATGCGCTGCTGGGCGTTTCCGGAAGCGGTCGCAAACGATTAGCCTGGTAAAGGTATACGCCAGTTCCGCCAATCGCTGCCGCAACAACCGACAGTGTTCCTTGAACAACAATCCGTTTGGCCAATCGACCACGTTGTGAGGGAGAAGCAATCGTATGCTCATCGGCATCCCGTGGCGCCGAATTCGTCCACATAACAGCCGCTTGGGCTTGGGACCACCATTGGAAAAGAATGCCGATAACAGATGCAAAGAAGATAAGTGCACCGATGGCAGCCCACACCAGCGCTGGCAGGCCTAATTCGTACCAGTGGTAAGCTCCCATCACGAGACCTGCGATCGTGAAGAGTGGCCCAACAAGAAGGCCGGATCCAGGGATGGGATGGTCGCGAAGGAATTTCCACCGTAAACGCCACATAACCCACACCCTATGCGGACTCCGATATCTCCGCCTAGGGATGGGCTTTGGGGTTCAAGGGCGCGGCGCAGGATACCTTCCCGAAGATGGGGAAGGATGTCTCGGTCCGTGAGACTTTCTGGCGTACTGGCAAGGTGCTCGCGGCTACATAATACCGCAAATATCGCGCTGCATAGGGAGCCCCCCTATGCTATCAAGCCCCATGACCCACACCATCCGTGAAAAGCAAAAACTCCTGGCCCGCGTCCGCCGGATCCGCGGCCAGGTCGAGGCCATCGAACGCGCGCTCGACAGCGAGTCCGGCTGCGAGCAGGTCATGCACCTGATCGCCGGCGTGCGTGGCGCCATGGCCGGCCTGATGGCCGAAGTCGTCGAGGACCACGTCCGAACCCATCTGGTCGACGCCGTCAAGTATCCTCGCGCGCTGAACGCCGACGCCGCCAATCAGTTGCTCGAAGTTGTTCGGACATACCTCAAATGAGCGCGACAACACACGCAGGCCGGCCGCTCCGGCACTCCCACGTTTTCCTGGGCGCCGGGCATGAACGAAACGAACGCCGGGTCTGGATGGTGATCTGGCTGTGCGGCGCCATGATGATCGCCGAGATCGCGGGCGGACTGCTCTTCGGATCCATCGCCCTCGTGGCCGACGGCATACACATGAGCACGCACGCCGGTGCTCTGCTGCTCGCCGCGCTTGCTTATACTTACGCGCACAAACACGCCGAGGACCCGCGCTTCACGTTCGGTACCGGGAAGTTGGGCGACCTCGCGGGGTTCACCAGCGCGGTTATCCTCGCGATGATCGCTCTGCTGATCGGTTACGAGGCGATCGGCCGGTTTCTGGCGCCCGTCCCGATCCACTTCCAGGAAGCCATCCCGATCGCATGCCTCGGACTTGGCGTGAACGTCATCAGCGCCTGGCTGCTGATGAGCGGTGACGGCCATCACGGCCACTCGCACAGCCACGGAGCGTCGCACCACGCAAGCACGCACGACGACGAGACCCGCCGTATCGTGACGCCCTCCGGCGTTGTGACGCTGGAGGTTTTCGAAGATGGGGTCCCTCCCCACTTCCGGCTAAGCGCGGCAACCGCACAGCTCCCGCGGCCGGTTTCGCTGGAGACCGTGCGACTGAACGGAACGCGTCAGATTTTCACCATGACGGACAAAGGACCGTATCTGGAGTCGATCGAAACGATCCCGGAACCGCACGAGTTCGTCGGTCACCTGCGGATCGGCGACAGCACCCACCAGGTCGCCTTCGAGGAGCACACGCACGATATCGCGCATCGCGACAACAACATGCGTGCCGCCGCGATCCACGTCGTCGCCGACGCCGCCGTGTCGGTGCTGGTGATCGTCGGTCTGCTGCTGGCGCGTGCGTTTGGGTGGCTTTGGATGGACCCGCTCGCCGGCATCATCGGCGCCTGCGTCATCGCGAGTTGGTCGCGTGGCCTGATCCGCGATACCGGGGCGATCCTGCTCGACATGAGCCCGGACGGGCACATGGCGGACAACCTGCGGCAGACGATCGAGAGTGACGGCGACACGCTCGCCGATCTCCACCTCTGGCGCCTCGGTCCCGGGCATCTTGGGGCCATCGTTTCGGTCGGTACCTCAGAACCGCGGGACCCGGATCATTACAGGGCGAAGCTGGCGCGGTTTCCCGCGCTGTCGCACGTCACGATCGAGGTCCAGCGGATCTGAGGCCCGGCTTCCGAAAAGACCGAATTCCGCAATAAAACCGCGCCCGATCAGACCGGCGGCGCGGCCTTTAGCTCATCCGATTCCTCGTCCCGCGTCGCAGGCTGTTTGACGTCCTTCCGTCTCAGCAACGTCGCCAGCCGGCTGGCGACGGGTGAGCCCAGACCGGTGCAGGCATCGGGCCCTTTTGTCGCGTGGAAGGTGCCATTGTCGCCGACGGTAATATCGTTGAAGCAATGCGGATTGCGCCACAGTTCAGGCAAGACCCAGCCGAGTTTGC
This sequence comes from Acetobacteraceae bacterium, assembly GCA_050012615.1. Lineage (GTDB taxonomy): Bacteria > Pseudomonadota > Alphaproteobacteria > Acetobacterales > Acetobacteraceae > Rhodopila. The sequence continues at coordinate 2,638 of JBEKGV010000594.1, forward strand.
GTCCGAACGCCGCGAACAACCCGGAATATAATGGTGCGACTGCACTCGTCCCTCCCGTGGGAGAGATTTGGCCGTTCAGCACGATATTATAGCCGGTCTCCGGATCCGCGTTCGCGGCAACGTCCGGCACCATACGGCCAGGACCGTGCTGTGCATTTATTTGCCAGGAAGGCATGGGTTTGAAGAGGGTTGAAAATCCGCCTCCGGTGCCCTCTCCATTCGATCTGCCCGGGTTGTTGTTCCATACCGTTTCGGCGCCAGCGGTCTTGCGGGTTCCACCGCAGGCGACCACGTGCGGACAGCTCGCGGGCGAATCGACATTGGCCGCATTCGGCCCGCCATCCGAGGAATCGTTGTCTCCGGCCGCCGCGAACACGATCATTCCGGCCGCGACCGCTGCTTCCGCGGCCTGTTCCATGTCGTTTGCCGCGGCTTGTCCCCATTCGGCCTCGTCCGCTCCCCACGAGATCGAGCAAACGTCACATCCATCCGCGGTAGCTGCGCGGACCGCCGAGGCAATGTCGCCGGACCAATACATGCGGATCGTCGCCGGCTTATTGGTCGCCACGGAAAATGCGGTCGCCGCGACCTGAATGTCGAGGGCCACCTCACCGTCGCTATCCGGGTTCACGCCGGGCGAATTGCGCGTTCCGTCGACGGAGATATCGGTGACGGATGGGACCGGGATATGATTGATCTTACAGAATGTCTCGAAGTCCTGTCGCACCCAGCCGCCGCCCAGTTCGACGATGGCGATGACGCCGCCGCCCGGTAGATCCTTCGGCCAGTCGTATGCTTTGCAAAGAACGGGGACATCCCAGGGCTTGACCTCCGAGACCCGTCTCGCAGCGATTGATTTCGCGAATTTAACGTAGGGCCGATGGGTTGACCTGGCGTGGCTTTGATTAGATATACTAACATTGTGGGACCCGATGTGGTCCTTAATTCCATTCTTATTCATGATGCCTTTGGTCTGAAATGGTTGATCGGCCGGCTGAGGTCGCCGGAAGCTGGATCCGCGGGAGCGGCCCCGGGAATTGGTGCGGTGGCTCTTCGTGCACTCCTGGCCGTCATGCAACGGCCGCGCGAGAACATACCATGAACAACACGACGGTTCAAGCGAACAATTCGCCCTTGGCGCGTGCGTCGCCGCACTTGCGCCGATCTTACGCGCGGTCATCATGCGCGTCCCGACCGTCAGGAGCGTCGCGTGCTGAGCCTTTCCGTCCTCGATCAGTCGACCA
>JBEKGV010000595.1:0-3873 GCA_050012615.1 Acetobacteraceae bacterium
CGGCTCTGATAGCGGATGCTTCCCGCGACACCGGCGCTGAGGTCTTTGAGCAAGGCGAGCGTGTCCGTCGGGTTGCCGCGAACGAAAGCCCGTGCCCAGTTCGGCAACCGCCCGGTGGAATCCAGGTATTGCTGGATCGTTAGTGCGCCGAGATCAGTCCATTCGTCGGCGGAGTATTGGAACGGATAAAAGATGGCGGAGGCGGCGACGTCAAAGACGGGCCAGGCGACAGCGTCCAGTTCAATTTCCGCGATACTCTCGATCACGAGACTGTCGGTCATCGACTGAAAAGAGGCGGTCGCGACGGCATTGCCGAAGACGTCCTGTGCCCAGGTCACCACGGCGGTGGGCGTCACCGTCACATTGCTTGAGACCAGACGCAGATCGCGGCTCTCGCGCGGGCGAAGCATCAAGCGGTGTGGTCCGAGGCTGACTGGACCTCGATAGCGGTAGGTCGTCTTGTGATGGATCCTCAGCGCGATCAACGGCAAGCTCCTGGAGCGGGACATCGTGAGGTCACGCCTACCGTGGACCGCGTCGTTTGAGAACCAGCCTCGCACAGTCGTGGGAGCGGCGCCATAAGGGAGAACCACTGGGCCGCGTGGCGGGAGAAAATCGCGGCCATGGCTACATCCCGGGGCGAGCGGCCTCTACTGACTGACCACCTGCTGAGCGGCCGATCGAATTCCCTTTTTGAAATGCTACGGTAGCACCTGGTTGGCGGCGAGGTCTTGCTGGTTCCGATCAACCGCTCGAGCCAACGGACGGATTGCTTCAGCAAGCTGGCAGTTCGCTTCCACGAGTAATTGCTCGATGCGCGCGCGCGATTCGTCTGCCGGATGAAGCTTCAGCATCGCGGTATAACGATCGATGTTCATTTGGGTGATGTAAGGGTCTTCCAGCATGGCCGGATCTCCAGGGGAAGGATCGGCTCACAATCTATGGTTGCAAAAACCCGTGCCAAGCGCTAAGGTCATCGTCCCCCATTGGCAAAGCAGCATCGATCCACATGTACGGTACCAGACATAGTTGATGTAGGTCAATGCCGGGGGGTAGCCGCTCTGGAAAGTTTCCGTCGCCACGGATACTTAGACCAGGAAAGGCTGACGATATGACCAGCGGCAACCCAACGCGAAAAGCGATCCCTGTTTCAAATGTCGTAGTCTTTCAACATCCGGACCGCCCGGGAGAGGCGGGCCACCTCCGCGTGCCGGCAAGACAGGAAACGCAACTCCGAGAGTTCCGCTCGGAAGTTCGGGTCTTGCGCCATCGCCACGATGAAATAGCGGAACAACCGGGGGCGGTAGTGCACGCACTTTTCGCGGCGCGGCAGGGCGCGGCATTCCGTGTCGCGACACTGACGCGTCGAGAGCACGAGATCCTGCAACGGGTTCTGGCCGGCCAGCCCAGTAAAATCATCGCCTGGGAGCTTGGTATTAGCCAACGTACCGTCGAAAACCATCGTGCTTCGATCATGAAGAAGACCGGCTCGAAGTCGATTCCGGCATTGGCCCGGTTGGCGATCTCGGCTGCCTGGAATCGCGTCGATGAGGCAATCGTTCAGTCTTCCGCGCGACCGGCCCTTGCCGCCGAGTGAATGGCGCGGCCGTCCGCCGGGTGCGAAGGCGGCTCCGGGAGATGCCATGTATGACGGACGGAGACCGTGTCCAGGGCTCGAGAGTTGGACCCACTACGGAACGACTAAAACGGCAAATGGAGTGTGACATGCTGACTCGCCGAACGACAATGATCACGATCGGAGCTACCGCGCTACTGGCCATGCCTCCCACCCAGATTCGCCGTGCCTGGGCACAGCCAGGTGAGACCGCTGTCGCATTCGTCAAGAGCACGAGCGAGCAGTTGGTTTCTATCGCCAACGGCCCGGGTTCGCCTCTGGAAAGGCGACGCCGGTTGCAGTCGGTTATTGATTCAACCGTGGACGTCGATGACATCGCGCGCTTCTGTCTGGGCCGGTTCTGGCGGATCGCCACTCCCGACCAGCAAAAGGAATACATGAGCCTGTTCCACGACCTCCTCTTGACCGAAATCGCCGCCCATCTTGGCGAATACCAGGGAGTACGGGTCAACATCGGGCTCGCGAGGGCGAGTTCGGATACCGAGATCGTCATCACAATGGTCGAGCGACCGAACAACCCGGCGACCCAGGTCGATTGGGTCGTCGCCACGAACACCGGCGGCCCAAAGATCATCGATTTGCTCGCGGAGGGTACCAGTATGCGCCTGACTCACAGCGCCGATTTCACCGCGTATCTCGCGCGCCACCAATACAATATCCATGAGCTGGTCGAGGGGATGCGTCAGCGCATCGCTCAGAGCGGATAGCAAAACCCTTTATCGGAGGATCGTCGCCGATCGTTGTTCTGACTGCCACGAGAGCCTCCCGTCCCTGAGTGATGGAACACCGGGGCGAGATCGCAACCTTACCATGGCCGGGCCAGGGTGCGCGACGGGTACTTGATCCCGCGGGTGAGGGGGGCCAGATTCGCTCAGGGTGCTCCTGTCGGAAAGGTCCCTGATGATGGACGAGATCATTACCAGCCCCACCACCAAGGACGAGGTGAAGGTCGAACGTCCCCGCCTTCATAAGGTTATTTTGATCAATGACGACTACACGCCGCGCGAGTTTGTCGTCACGGTCCTGAAAGGGGTCTTTCGCATGAGCGAGGACCAGGCGCTGCGGGTGATGATAACCGCCCATCGGCGTGGCGCATGTGTTGTCGCCGTTTTCACAAAGGATGTGGCGGAGGCCAAGGCGACGAACGCGACCGATGCCGGCAGGAGCAAGGGTTATCCGCTGCTGTTCACGACCGAGCCGGAGGAGTAGGGCGGAAGTTCATCACTGCGCCCGGTCGCGTGCGAACCACGTCGCGCCGGGGAAATCGTATCTAATCGGTTACCGGCTGAACGTCCCCAAGTTGCCGTCACCGCGTTGCGGGTTGCATCGGGCATGCGGATCGGGGTCTCGCGAGGTCACAGTTCCTGGGGCCGCAGTTTCGCGATGTCCGTCACCATCTGGCGTCCCAGTTCTTCCGGCACTGGCGTGACGCGGGGTCCCCCGAGACCGGGCGGTTGCAACACGAAAAAGTAGTTTCGGCCGGGTTCGGTGTTGAACAAATAGTCGTCGGATTCCAGTAACTGTCCCCACCTCGTTACGGACATACTATGACCTCCGGGAGGCAGGGTTGTATAAAGATATCGCACCAGCGTGATCTTGCCGAGAGATTGCCGATCTACATCGACTCGAAATGCGACAGCGGCAGCTTCAAGCTCGGAACGGCGAATCACGTAGATCCCGCTCTGACCTGTGGGAGGCCTAAAGGATAATGCCGTGGCGGCAGACCGGTTGGCGAGTGCGCCGTACTCGACCTTCGCGCAGCCGGCGAGGCCAATCATGCCCAATAACAAACCGAGCCGGCGAACCGCACCACCATTCCGCTTCGAAGCCATTATCTTCTATACTCCGATATACGTTAGCGATCTGAAAAGTACGGCATGGATGGTAACAGGCCGCTTTCGAGGTCAGCGGATGCGATGCTGCAAAGATCGTGTCGGGATCAGGAGATAGGATGCGGGGATGCACGAATGCAAACGCCCGGTCGCCCGCATTGATCGCATCGCGGGCGTCCGGCTCGCGTTCCCATGGTTCGCACGCGATCGGCAAAACTGGCGCGGCGTTATCTACTTCGCACCTGGCCCGTTCGGCCGCGATACGGCGCCTGGGAATGCCAAGGAAAGGGGCCAACGAACGCGGCATTTCGATCGTGTGGGAATGAATGAGGCGATGGACACCCATTGTCAGGTTGATCCTTTGTTGGACGGAAGTCCGTTGTTCACTCGACGGCCAGCGGGTCC
>JBEKGV010000596.1:0-3872 GCA_050012615.1 Acetobacteraceae bacterium
GGCAACGCGGAAGCCAGCGCCCGGCTTGGCATTCCGGTGTCACGCTACATCCTGGCGACCATGGCGGTGGCCGGAGGGATCGCCGGAATCGCCGGCATGGCCGAGGTCTCCGCCATCCAGGGACGCCTCGTATCCGGCCTGTCGCCAGGCTACGGGTTCACGGGGTTCTTGGTCGCCTGGCTGGCCGGCAACAGCGCGCTCGGGATCGTGGTCATGGCGTTCCTGTTCGCCGTGGTCAGTTCGGTCGGCGACATCCTTCAGATCACCCAGGACGTGCCCTACTCGGTGGTCAATCTGCTGATGGCGGTGATCCTGTTCATCGTGCTCAGCCAGAACCGATGAGCACATCGTTCGCCGCCGCGGTGCTGACGAATTCGGTTCTCTCCGGCACCTCGCTGCTTTACGCCACATTAGGCGAACTGGTTGGCGAGCGTGCCGGAATCGTCAATCTGGGACTGGAAGGCATCATGCTGATCGGCGCCAGCGCGGGGTTCGCCGCCGCCGCGGTCACCGATGATCCGTATCTTGGCGTTTTGGCGGCCGGGATCGCCGGCACGGCGGCCAATCTGCTGTTCGGTTACGTGGTCATCGTCCGCCGCGCCAACCAACTCGCCGCCGGCCTGACATTGATGTTCTTCGGTCTTGGCGCGAGCGCGTTGATCGGTCGTCCGTTCGTCGGCGCCATCGTTCCAGGTCTGCCCGGTCTGGGTATGTCGGTTCTGGGTATGGAAAGTCTGGGCGAGTTCGACCTGCTGGTGTGGCTCGCCGCGCCAGTCGCCGTTCTGCTCTGGTGCCTGATCTTTCGCACCAGTTGGGGCCTTGGCTTACGCGCCACCGGCGAGGACCCGACGGTCGCCTTCGCCTCCGGCCGGAGCCCCGAAGTCCTGCGCTTTCAAGCGCTTGCTCTGGGCGGCTTCCTGGGCGCGATCGGCGGCGCGCATCTGTCGCTGGCTCTGGCCCTGACCTGGGATGAGGGCATGACCGCCGGCCGCGGCTTCATCGCCATCGCCCTGGTGATCTTCGCCCGCTGGAACCCGTTGTGGGCCGTGCCCGCCGCGCTGGTGTTTGGCGGCGCGGAGGCTTTGCAACTGCAACTCCAGGCACGTGGCACCGCCGTCTCGCCGTTCCTGATGACGATGATCCCGTACTTGCTGACCCTGTTGATCCTGGTGTTCTGGGGCTGGAACCGCCGCTCCGCTGCCCCCGCCTCACTGGGCCGGAGTTTCTACGGCGTGGAATAGCCCACCCGATGCGATCGAGGAGACAATGATCATGCCCCCAGGGACCATGCGCTCCAGGACGATGCGCTTTAGTACGATGCGCCTTCGCTTGCTTATTCCCGTCTCGCTGCTGCTGCTCGCGGCGTTGCCGCCAGCGGGCCAAATGGCTTCGGCTCAGACCACTCTGACGGTCGGCGCGATCTACGTCGGGTCGGTGAACGATTACGGGTATAATCGCGCCATGAAGGATGGGCTGGAGGCGATGAAGGCCGCGATACCCGGCACCAAACTCCTGCAGGCCGAAAACGTGCCGGAGACCGCCGAGTCGGAGCGGGTCATGGAGGGCATGATCCAGCAAGGCGCGAAACTGATCTTCGCCACCAGCTTCGGACACCAGCAATTCGCCTTCAATCTCGCTCAGAAGCATCCGGACGTGTTCTTCGAGCATGCCGGCGGCTGGATGCAGGCGCCCAACTTCGGCAACTTCTTTGGCGCGACGCAGGCGGCCTGGTATCCGATGGGGGTCGCCGCCGGCAAGATGACCAAAAGCAACACGCTCGGCTTCGTAGCCGGCGTGCCGATCGGCTATGTCATCGGCAACATCAATGCGTTTGCTCTTGGCGCCCGCTCGGTCAATCCGAAGGCGGAGGTCCGGGTCGTCGTGACCGGCGGCTGGTCCGACAAAGCGAAGGAAGCCGCGGCAGCCAACGCGTTGATCGATCAGGGCGCCGATGTCGTGACGATGCATGTCGATTCACCGGCGACGGTGATCCAAACCGCGGAGCGTCGTGGCGTGTATTCGATCGGCTTCCAGTCGATCGCCGCCCGTCAACTCGCGCCCAAATTCTGGGTAACCGGCCTGGGTTTCACCTGGGGCCCTTTCATGACCGCGACCGCCAAAAGCGTGATCGCCGGCGCCTTCAAACCGGGCATGGTGCGCGAAGGGCTGGGTGAAATGATAACGGTTGCGCCGTTTGGTCCAGCCGTGCCGGCGGCGACGCGTGCTTTGGTCACGGCGGCCGCCGACAAAGTAGAGAAAGGCTACAACCCGTTCACCGGGCCGGTCACCGACAACACCGGCGTTGTTCGCATCAAGGAAGGAGAGTCCTGGGGCGGCGACAAGATGGGCAGCTTCGATTGGTATGTCGAAGGCGTCATCGGCAAGCCCAAATAGCCCGGTAGACCGCAGCCGGGCGCGCTCGCGGCATGCCGGTTTCGTCTCCTTCATACTTGCCGCCGGACAGAGGCTGATGCTTGAAATCAACATTCCCGAAGTGGTCGCCGAAGTGACGGCGGAGTTCATACGTTATGAGCGGGCGCTGATTGCCAATGATGTGACGGAACTCGACGCGCTGTTCTGGGACAGCCCACATACGTTACGCTATGGCATTAATGAGAATCTCCATGGCCATGACGCGATCGCCAGTTTTCGGAGCGGCCGGCCGGCGATGGATCTGACCCGCGATCTAATGAATACCGTGATCACGACCTATGGCCGAGACCTGGCCACGGCCAACACCGAATTCAAACGTTTGGGCGGCAAGATCCCTGGCCGGCAAAGTCATGTCTGGCTGCGAACCGATGCCGGTTGGCGCATCGCCGCGGCGCATGTAAGCCTGCTGTTGCCGTTTGGTGAGGCGGCGGCGCCCGGAGATCCTTGACGCTCGTCGTGGTGTCGATCCCGATGGCCCGGTCGATCTGGGCGATGAAGGCGAACGCTTCACGTCGATCGTCGCCAATCTCGGACGATCCGGGTTTTGGTGCCGGTCGAACCACCGCGGCCCGCCCGGGCGGCAAAGGGTTGAAGCGGGGGGACTGATTGCCGGCACCATGCAATACCCTGTTGATCGTCAACCAGATCGTGACTGGGAGCACGGCTTTACATCCCGCCTCAACAAGTGCACCGAACCCCGAACGATCCGGGGAGGACGCCCGCCATGCCAATGACCATCGCCGAGAAGATCCTCGCCCGTGCCAGTGGCGAGGCTCAGATGAAACCCGGCGATCTCGCCGTCGTCGATGTCGAAACCGCGGTCCTGATGGACATGACGTTCTTGCCCGAAGGCTGGCGCGAGGTGCTGAAACTGCACGACCCGTCCAGGGTCGTCATCGTGTTCGACCACCTTGTCCCCGCCCCTACCATTCAGGCGGCGACCGCGCATAGCACAGGCCGCCGGTTCGCCGCGCGATTCGGCATCGAGCGCCTGCACGATGTGGGCCTGGACCAGGGCATCGCTCATGCCGTTGTCGCGGATCGAGGTTACGCCATTCCTGGCACCGTTCTGGTCAACGGCGATTCTCATACGTGCGCGGCGGGCGCCTTCAACTGCGCCGCCCGCGGCGTTGGCGGCCCCGACATGCTTTATGCGATTACATTGGGTAAAGCGTGGTTCCGCGTGGGTGAGACAATCCGCTACGACTTCACCGGCTCGTTGCGGCCCGGCGTCTCCGCCAAAGACATTTTTCTTTACATCGCCGGCACCCACGGCGCGCACGTTAATCAGAATGTCGAGTATGGCGGCCCAGGAATGGGGACGCTGAGCATGAATGGACGGCGCACTCTGGCGACGATGGGCGCGGAACTTTCCGCGGAATTCGTGATTTTCGAACCGGACGACATGCTCACCAATTACATGCACCAGATGAACCCGG
>JBEKGV010000597.1:0-3867 GCA_050012615.1 Acetobacteraceae bacterium
TTGATCAGGCCGAACTGGGTCCGCCACGAAATTCCGACGCCCGCGCCGGCCCGGGGCGCGGAAGACGCCACGATGGACAGCGGCCCACATCCCGAGCAGGTGCCGCTTTTGAACGACGCGTCGGTCAACCCGCCGACATCGACGAATGCCCGCCCCGTCAGGCCGATGTCTCTGGGCACCCCAGGCAGCGGGAAGCGCAGTTCCTGCGACTCAGTCCAGAGGAACCGCCCGCCAAGCGGATCGCCGGTGTTGGCATCGTGCGGCCCGGCACCGCCGGTCTGAAAGCCTCGGAGATTGTCGCCGCCCAGGAAGAATCGGTCGATGATGAGATCCCTGCCCTGAGGTAATTCGATCATGTAGCCGGCCCCGCCGGAGATCTTGATGCCCCACTGGTCGTCGTTCATGAGCCGATCGAGCGGAATATAATACGCGCCGTCCAAATTGGTTCGGACGAAATCTACGCTACCTCCGAGGCCCGCGTAGTCAGTGCCGAAATCCATCGCCCATCCACTGTGCGGATACAGCCGGCTGTCACGGTAGTCCAGCGTTATCACCTGGCTGACCTGGGACAAAAGCGACCAGCCCGCCTCGTTCAGGATCAACGGGCTCGACGTCGTGAGAACGTCGAAGACGTCTCGATCGACGAGCGTATAGCTCCATACCTGTCGCAGATGTTCGTTGATGTCGTAGCCGAGCCGCAAATCGCCACCAAGCCGGCGCTCGTCATACGGCTCAGTGCCAAGATAATCGGTCTGGATCAGGAACAGATCGAACCCGGCGACCAGGTTGCGATCCAGAAAATACGGATCGGTGACCGACAAGTTGACCGAACTGCGCTTTTGCGCCAGCACGCCGTTGATACTCGCGTCGATCCCGGTGCCGACCATGTTGCGTTCGGCGAGGCCGAGATCCAGCAAAGCCCCGGCATCCGTGGAGTAGCCGCCGCCCACGCTCAGTTCGCCGGTGGCTTTTTCGGTGACGCGCGTGGTGATGATCGCTTTGTCCGGCGCCGAGCCAGGCGTCGTGGTGATGTCGACCGAGCCGAAATAACCGAGATCGGTCAGGCGCGTGCGAGTTTTGCGGATGAGTTCGGCGTTGAAGGCATCGCCTTCCGCGAGGCGGAACTCGCGTCTGATGACTTTGTCCTTCGTACGGGTGTTCCCGGCGATATCGATGCGTTCGATGAACACACGCGGCCCTTCGCCCACTTCGAACAAAACATCGACCGTGTGTTTATCCGGGTTCTTTCTGATCCGAGGCTTCACCTCGACGAACGCGTAACCGCGGTTGTGGATATAGTCTTCGATCGCATCGGCGGCCCGTCCAACGGCATCGCCATCGTACCAATCACCCTCCTGCATCTCGACGGATGGGTTCAACTGCTCCGGTGTGATCCCCTTGATCTGCGAGGTGATGGTCACCAAGCCGAGGCGATAACGCTCCCCCTCGCTCACGGTGAACGTGACGAAGAATCCCTTGCGATCAGGCGATAGTTCGGCCGTCGCGTTGAGCACCTCAATATCCGCGTAGCCGTTCTTGAGGTAGAACCGCCGCAGCAGTTCCTTGTCGTAATTCAGACGTTCCGGATCGTACTGGTCGGCGGTCGACAAAAATCGCCACCACCGGGATTCGCGGGAACTGATCGCGTCGATCAGCCGGCTCTCGCTGAAGGCATGATTACCGACAATGGCGATTTTGCTGATCAACGCGGTCGGACCGTCGTTGATTTGAAAGACCACGTCGACCCGGTTCTGATCCTGGCGAATGATCCGCGGCTCCACGGTCGCGTCGTAATTGCCCTTTTTCGCATAGAGGTCGAGAATCTTCTGACGATCGGCCTCCACCATCGCGGCCGTGAAAACAGCGCGCGGTCTGGTTTGAATCTCAGGTCTGATGGTGTCGTCGTTGATCTTTCGGTTGCCCTCGAAAGCGACCTTATTGACGAGGGGATTCTCGGCCACCGTCACGATGAGCACATCGCCCTGGCGGCTGAGTTGCACGTTCTCGAACAGGCCTGTGGAAAACAGGGTTTTCACGCTGCGATCGAGCCGATCCGGATCGAACGGATCGCCGGGGCGAACGAGCATATAAGAGCGAATCGTCCCCGCCTCGATCCGTTGATTGCCGACCACACTGATCGCCTGAATAACACCGCCACGCGGCGTATTCGCCTGAGGTGGCGCGGGTCGAGCCGGAGCGGCGGGTCGAGGTTGTTGCGCGGTCCGCGGTGTCGCGGCCTGCGGTGGTCCAGGCTGCGATGGTCCAGGTTGCGATGGTCCAGGTTGCGACTGGGCACCGTTGGTGGAGACGACGCAAATTGTCATGAGGCAGGCGGCCAGAAACCGCGTGACAGAAATCAGTTGCAAGCGGCTGGTCTCCCCCTCATTCGCGAGTCCGAAGTGCCAGCTATGGCGTGGCTCATGACGGACAACGCGAGTCGCCCGGTAGATACAGAGCGAGTCGCCGATCAGGTATAGCCGTTGATCGACAAAGGCGCCAGACGATGGAACCAGACGGCTGCATCAACTTCTGACCATGATCGGCGATTTCGCGTGACGCCGGACCGATGAACTTCGCCGGCACCGGGCCGGAATATCAGCCGCGCGTCTTCAGGCAGCGGGCAGATCGTCGACGGAGAAATCGAGACCTTCGTAAAACTCCGCCAGCTTCACTTCGATGCCGATCTCAGGCATCGACCGGACTGCATCACCCTTGAGCAAAGTGCCAACCCACCGCTCTCCCTCACGCGCGAACATCGTGGCCGCCTGTTCGTCCTGTTCCAGCATTACATAACGTTCGACCGACGGAGTAAGACGATATTCTTCATTTTTCGTCACGCGGTCCTGCCGATCGCTCCCGTCAGAGAGGATTTCGAAAATAACCACGGGGTCGGTGACGATCTTTTCTCTATTGGATTTTGGAGTGCAAACAACGAAAGCATCCGGGTATCGGATTCTCCCCACTACTTCGATTTTCAGTTCGCTACCGTGTGCGCTGCACAGTCTGCCGCGAAGACGGACCCCGAGGGCAGTGATCAGGTTGGTTTGGATGGTCGAGTGTGCCCAGGTAACACCAACCATCGCGACAGGTTGGACGCCGTCGAATTCGTAGCGGACTTCCTGGCGCTCTTCCCAGTCCAGGAACTCGGCGATACTCATTGTCATGGCCTCTGGAACCCAGAATCGTTCACGCGCGGCTGGGCTAATTCGTCATGGCCGGGCTCGACCCGGCCATCAATTGCCGCACGTGCCTCGCCAGATGGCCGGGTCGAGCCCGGCCATGACGAATTAAATGTGGTGAGTCGCGCTTCGACGATGGCGGCTTTCAGTGCCTCGGGAAGTATCAGCCGATCAGGCCCGCGACCCAGCGGAACAGGCCGATGTGAGTCAAATCGTTCCAGGTGGCGAATATAAACAATCCGCCCAATACCGCGATGCCGGCACGGAAACTGTATTCCTGCGCGCGCTGCGGCAGCGGCCGGCCGCGCACCGCCTCGACGAGGTAGAACAGCAAATGACCGCCATCCAGGACCGGGATCGGAAACAGGTTGATCAGCCCAAGATTGACCGACAACACGGCGATGAACGATATCAGATTTGACACGCCCAACTGGGCGACCTGGCCCGAAAGTTGTGCGATCCTGAGCGGTCCGCCGAGTTCGTCAGTGCCGCGTTGACCGGCGATCATTTGCGCGAGGCCGCCGAACGTGTCGGTGGTCACCGTCCAGGTCTGCGTCACGCCACCCCACAACGCCTCGGGAATGCTTTGCGGCTGATAATCCACGGCGCCGCCGCGGATGCCCAAAAGTCCAATCCGGCGTCCATTCACTTCCCGCGATTCGGTGACGACGGTGACGTCCTTGTCCGT
>JBEKGV010000598.1:0-3866 GCA_050012615.1 Acetobacteraceae bacterium
CGGCGCCTCGTTGTTCGGCGAGCGGTTGCGGTGGGCTGACGCGGCCGGAATGGCGCTGATGCTTGTCGCCGCCGGCCTTGCGCTGCGACGGGGCAGAGTGGCACGTTGATGTCATGATTGTGGAATGAACCACGGATCCCTTCACATCTATGAAGGAGCCAGCGGAATTTCATGCACCCGAACACCTGGGCAAACTCGTTGAGCGATATCGCACAAATGTGGATGATGCGTCAGATAAATGACCTGCCCGACTTCTCCCATACCGGCCAACAGCCGGATCGCTTCTTCGGCGCGGAAATTGTCAAACGTCTCCATGATGTCATCAGCGATGAACGGAACCGGCGGGCGCATTCGGGCAAACTCATGATAACCGGCTACGCGCAGTGCGAAATAGAGTTGGAACCTTGTACCCTTGGACAACACCGACACGATTTTTGAGCGCCCGTCGGGCTCAATCGCGATCAGATCTTCTTTGTCTTTGTTCGTTTGCGTATCCAGATCGACGTAAGCGCCGCGACTGATTGTTCGAAACGCGTCCGATGCGTGGCGCATCATTGAATTGCGGTGATGCTGGCGATAGGATCGCAGCGCCTGTTCCGCGGCGACGATGCCGAACCGCAGCCGCAGGTACCGCCGCGCGCCCTCTTCGATCTCGAGCAGGATGGTGCGTCGCTGCTCCTCGATCTTCGCGACCGCGTCATCACCGCCGACGGCCTCAACCTGATCCGCCGCCTTGCTGTGCACCGAAAACAATTCGCGGGAACGCCGATCCTGATCGTCGAAACGAGCTTTCAATTCAATAAGTGCTGGCTGCAGCATGGCGCGATCGACGTCGGCAAGAACGCATTCCGCGGCCTCGATCGACGGCGACCGCAGCAGATCCAGGATGTCTCGTTTGGCATCGCCCTCCTGCCGCAGGAGTGCGGCTTTGCTTCTGGCATCTTCTAACTTCCGGGCAACCTCGCTCAGAGATCCCACGCTAAAAAAGCCGGTCATCTCTGCTTTGCGCCGATCGTGAATTTCGCGCGCCTCGGCCAGTTGGCGGCGCTGTTCGATCGCTTGCTCCAGCTCTCGCGCTTTGGCGGCCCGCGCGGTCCGAGCGGTTGTAGCCACGTGGATCCGAACGATCAGCATCCGCTCCAGATCGAGCGGCACGTCACCGTAAAGACAAAGTTCGCCGGCTATGGCGTTGACCGCGTCAGCGAAGGCGGCCTGGTCGGCCCGCATCGCGTTGATGCGTTCGATCAGCCCAGAGCGCTGATCGATGGCGCGTCTCAGGTCTTCGATCGCGGGGAGGATTTCCCGGACGGTCGTGAGCGCTGGCGACGATGCCGTCTCACCCAACCAGCAACCCGTGCAAACGGTCTGCCACGCCGCCTGCCATTCCTGATCCCTCACCGTGGCCGTCGTATGATTTCGTTCGCGTAGCTTCACGTTGCGCTGGCATCGCTCCACCGCGGTACGTAGGCCCTTCAACCGGGTCTCGCTGTCCAACATCGCCTGGGCCATCGCACGCAGCGCATCGACGCTTGCGTCCGGTTCATGCGGTATACTGGCGGCGTCGAATGCGTTGACCAGGCGTAGTCGTGCCTCGGCGGAGTCCGCTTCCACTTCCCGTAGATCCCGCCGGGACTGCTGGAGTTGCTCATTGGTCTCCAGCGCCTTATCGCGCTTCGCGAGCCACGCCTCGACCTGATCGACGGATACGGCGCCCGGCAGCAATGGCGCGACGGCGGCGGCGATCTCATCGCAAATACGCTGCAATGCCGCCGCCGCGGTGGTGCGCAGTTCCGCCGCGCGTTTGGCAGCCGCTTCGGCACGCGCGAGAGAGCGGCTGGATTCCTGCAACTTCGCGACGTGGGCCTGAAGGTTCAGGCGCGCTTCCACGACGAGGTCGTCACGACGTAGCGCGGCTTCAAAGAGTTCAGCCGACGCGGCCTCGAGTTTTCGCCGATGCTCGGCCCATGCGGCCTCGCGCGCGGCACGGATCGCGACGGCGTCGTGATCATTGGTTACTTGAACGATCCCGGCGTGCTCGGCTTCCAGGCGAAGCCGTTCAGATGTCAACCGCTCATCTTCGGCGTGGTAAAGGTCGTTGTCCGCGACCGCCTTCGCCAGCACTGCCTTCCAGCGCGACAGGTCGCCGCGACCAGGAACCTGGGCGGCCGCGAGTTGGTCGATGTCGCCGTGCCAGGGATGCAACGCCCGTAGCTGGCCGGCCAATGTTTCCTGGAAGGCGTTGAGAGACCGCTCGGCTGTGCGTCGCTGCGCCGCGTAATCATTCGCATACAGCGTCGCAACCACCGCCGCGAGGGCCGCCAGCGATGCGTCGTTCCGCTGTGACCCAGCATTGACGTCGGCTTCCCGCAAGACTGTCAGGGCCTCTTCCAGCTCGTACTGGGCGTCTGACAGTTCTTGTGTCGAGCTCAATAGCGCCGTCTCGACCCCGGATCGTTTTGCGATCAGGGCATTCAGGGCACCCACCGTCGCGGCATCCAGGAGGAGGCGTTCGGGTGCCGGGTCCGTGCCACGTCCAATGCGGCCAAGAATAGCGGTGATCTCAAGCTCCAGTTCGCGCACCTGTCGGGCGCGATCCGGAAGGTCAGCCTCAGCGGTCACGTGACGCGCGTGCAAAGGCCCCAGGCGTTCCACCCGGTCGGCGATCGCCAGCGCGGCCTCGTCCACGATGATCGTTTCGAGTTCACTGGATATCCGGGGGATCTCAAGTTCTGTATTGTCTGACCGCATCGCCAATTCGGTCTCGGTCTTCTGGAGTTCCCGGAGCAGCTCCGGCCATCCATCGGGAGGCGTCGGAGAATCGCCCATAGGGAGCAACTGCGTGCGTGCATCCCGTAGTGCGGTCAACCTCGGCAGAGCACTGAGCTGACTTTGGATTTCATCGATTCGCGCATGGATCGCGGTACGGCTCGCGATGGACTCGTTGTACTGAATCCAGGCACGATCCCGGGCGTCGATAAGTTGAGCATAACGTGAGGCGATGGTATCGCTTTGTTCGCGTTGCGTCTTTAACTCGGCCAGGCGGGCCTTCAGGGTCTGAAGTTCACCCGTTCTGGCATGAAATCTATAGTAACCGTCTGCCTCGCTTCGCAAATCCGACAGGGTTCGACTGAGGTCGGCAAGACCGGCGCTGGCCGAAAACAGCAGTTCGCCGAAATCGCCTTTGCTTGCGAGGATGCTCTCGCCGCCGGCTTCGAGCGTGTCATCGTCCAGCGAGAACATCGCCCGATAAGACTGCCGGTCAATGCCGCCAAGCTGGCCCGCGATGATCGCCTCGGAGATGGGAAGTCCGTTGCCGTCGAGCAGGTCGTTGCGGCTGCGCTTGATCCTGACGAATTCATGGACGCCGCCGTCGAACTCCAGGCATGCGCCGACCCGCATCGTGTCATACTTATGGAGAAAGTCGTAGTGATTGCCGATCTTGAAAAGCAAATCGAGAAAAGCAGCCAGCGCTGTCGACTTTCCGGCCTCGTTCGGCCCGTAAATAAAATGCAGATCGGGTCCATCGTCCGGCCGATCGCCGAAGTCGATCACGTGGCCGGTGAACTTGCCAAATCGTATGAGATCGAGGCGCTTCAGGCGCATCAGCCGGTCTCAGTATCCGCCGCCGCATGCATCCGGGCAAGAACATCTTCGGCACCGTCCTGGCCCAGAACATGGATCAGATCCTCGAAGGTCGCCTCCGATCCCAGGAGGTCGCGGCATTCCGGTGGCAGTTGGCTTCGCAATTCCTTGGCTATGCCCGCGATCTCGTTGCGGTAGGCGTCCGACCGCATGACTTCCTCGTCAATCAGGCGGCGGAGTTCGATGAGCGGGTCCGCGTTGGCGTCAGCCCGAGCATCGGGGGC
>JBEKGV010000599.1:0-3864 GCA_050012615.1 Acetobacteraceae bacterium
GTTGATGAATTGCCACGGCGGATCCGCAAGCACTGTTCTGTACCTTTGGCCGTTCGTAGCTGCTCGGAATTCCGCCACGGGATCCCGTATGGCCTGCGTACTCGTCATCGCTATTTGGTTTCCTCGTCGTTGGCGGTTTCCGTCGGCAGGCTGGCCTGATTCTGTTTCCCCGAATAGGTCCTGAGTTTCTAAACCCTCAAGGACGGCGTGTGACTTGAGCCGCCGCTTCAGGGTTTTCGGGATCCGCACCGGTAGGGGTTCCTTCTCCAGTAGCGCGCCGGAACGGCATACAGTTTCTGTGCCGACCGGTCGTGGTCTGGCAGCGGCATGACCGCGTGCAATACCGATTCGGTCAACCTAGGAAAATACCGCTAAACCCTGCGACTTTTCTGACGCGGCTGTCAAGAACATATGAAGAACACACATGTGTGTGGTTCCTAACTATCCCACAATTAAAACATTCAACCACTCCGCTCAGATCGCCCGGTCGAGCCCCGCCATGACCGCATCCGGTTCGGCCTCGACCAACCCCAGCAGCCGCTGTTGCGTCGAGGTGTCTTCTTCCAGCGCCAGAGCGGTGCCTTCATACGCGACCTGACCGTTGACCAGCACATAGGTGCGGTCGACGATCGGCAGCACCGTTTCCGCGTGGTGCTCGACGATGATCATCGCGACCTTGCCGCGCAACGACACCAAAGCGTCCATCACTTCCTTGACGACCGCGGGGGCCAGCCCCTCGAACGGTTCGTCCAGCAGAATGATGCGCGACGGCACCACCAAAGCGCGGGCGATGGCGAGCATCTGACGCTCACCGCCCGACAGGCTTTCCGCGCGGGATCGTTGCAAAATCCGCAGTTTCGGAAACAGATTGAAGACGTCCTCCTGCGACGCTCCGCCCGGACGCGCGGCGAGGCGCAGATTGTCGACCACGGTCAGATTGGGAAACAGCCGCCGCCCTTCCGGCACCAGGGAGACACCCAGACGATTGATCTCGTAGGTGCGGGCGCGAGTGATGTCGGTGCCGTCGATCGTGATCCTGCCGGCGCTTTTGGCGACGGTCCCGGTGATCGCACGCAACGTCGTGGTTTTGCCGACGCCGTTACGGCCGAGCAACGCCACCGCCTCGCCCTCGCGCACGACGAGGTTCAGCCCGTCGAGCACCGTGCTGCCGCCGTAACCACCGCATACGCCTTCCAGCAGCAACAGCGGTTTCGCGTCCTCGCGCATCGCGCCGCGGTCGACGCCTGGCGCGACCGTGTCGCGGGACGCACCGAGATAGGCGGTGATGACGTCGGGATCGCGCGCGACGTCGGCCGGTTTGCCGTCGGCGATGATGCGTCCCTGGTGCAGGACCGTGATCCGGTCGGACAGCGCCAGCACGCGGTCGATGTCATGCTCGATCAGCAACACCGCGTGCGTCGTCGACAGTTTCCGGATCAGCGCGCCGACCACCTCGCGGTCCGCCTCGGCGAGGCCGGCCAGCGGCTCGTCCAACAGCAGCAATTTCGCGTCGGTGGCGAGCGAGATGGCGATTTCCAGCAGCCGTTTCTCCCCGTGCGAGAGATTGGCGCAAGGTTCGGCGGCTCGCTCGTCCAGGCCGACATCGGCGAGCAGCGACCAGGTGCGGGCGTTGACCGCTTCAAGCTCGTAAGCGTCATGCCATAGGTCGTGGCGCTCGTCGCTCTGGGCTTGCACGGCGACGCGCACGTTCTCGAATGTCGTGAGATTGGGGAAGACGCTCAGGATCTGAAACGACCGGCTGAGGCCGAGACGGATGCGCCGATGCACCGGCAGGGTGGTGAGTTCGTGGCCGTCGAGCCGGATCGAGCCGGCATCCGCTCGCAGCAGTCCCGTCAGCATGTTGAAGAAGGTGGTTTTGCCGGCGCCGTTTGGACCGATCAGGCTGTGCAGCATGCAAGGATGCACATCCAGATAGATGTCCTGTGCCACGATCAGCGAGCCAAACCGTTTGTTCAGGCCACGAACTTCCAGGATCGGGCGGGCCGCGTCCAGGCCGGCCGTGCCACCCGCGTGTGGCGCGATGACCAGCGGACGCACCGGAACGAAACGCCGGACCAAGGTCCAGTCGCGCCGGCCCATCAGGCGGAACACGAGGCCTTGCATCCCCTCGGGAGAGGCCAGCGCGAAGATGATCACGACAGGAGCGAACATCAGCCACCAGCTTTCGGTGATCGCCGACAACCGGTCTTCCATCAGAATGAAAGCGATCGCTCCCCACAGCGGGCCAAGGAAATGATGGACGCCGCCCAGTACGGTCATCAGCAGGGCGTCGCCGGCGTGCTGCCAGCCGAGATTGTCGGCGTAAGCGCCGTGCAGCATCAGCGCCAGCAATCCGCCGGCGAGGCCGACGAAGCCGCCCATGATGACGAAGCCCTCGAACTTGACGCGGAAGGTGTTGTAGCCAAGCGACTGCGCGCGCTGCTCGTTGTCGCGCAATGCCTGCAGGATCCTCCCGAATGGCGAGTGCACGACGTGCCACAGCACCCACATGCCAAAGGTCACCGTCGCCACCACGAAGACGTGGAAACCAAAATCGCTGGAGAACCACGGCCGCGGCACGTGCTGCAAGCCGTTTTCGCCGCCGGTCAGATCGGTCCACTTGAACGCGATCTCGAAGGCGATCTGCGAAAACGCCAAGGTCAGCAATGAAAAGTACAAGCCGCGGCGGCGCAGGATGATGACCGCGAGCACGGTGGCGAGCACAAGAGAAAACAGTACCCCGAAGACCAGCGCCTCGATCTCGTCGCCGAGGAAAGAGCGCATCGAAATCGCCACGGCATAGCTGGCGCAGCCGAAGAATACCGATGCGCCGAACGGCACGAGACCCGTGTAGCCGACCAGCAAATTCACGCCGGCGCCGTACAGCATATAGATCGCGATCTGGGTGATCAGGCTGATCGGCGCACCGATCGCCTCCCACAGCAGCGTCAGAACGATCAGTACTGAGACGATCCATGGAATCGGATGGGCAAGCGCTTTCATTCGAAGCGCTCCCATCTCTCACCCAACAGGCCGCGGGGGCGAAGCAGCAGCATCAGCGCCATGAACACATACATGACGGCGCCGGAGGCCTCGGGCCAGAATTGGATCGTCAGAGCGATGACGACGCCGACCATCAGGCCGGCGATCACCGCTCCCGGAAACGAGCCAAGGCCGCCGATCGCGACGACCACGAAAGCGGGCATGATCGCGTTGGTCGCCATCGCCGGGGTGATGGTCCAAAGCGGCGCGGCCAGCACGCCCGCGATGCCGGAGATGCAGCAGCCAAGCCCGAACACCCAGGTCAGTACGCGCGGCAGATTGATGCCCAGAAGTCCGACCATCTCGGGGTCGCGTGACCCCGCCCGGAGGATGCGGCCAAACGGCGTGTAGGTCAGGAACGCCCAAAGCCCGATGAGCACCGCCGCCGTCATGCCGAG
Source organism: Acetobacteraceae bacterium (assembly GCA_050012615.1). Classification (GTDB taxonomy): domain Bacteria; phylum Pseudomonadota; class Alphaproteobacteria; order Acetobacterales; family Acetobacteraceae; genus Rhodopila. Next base: position 3,441 of record JBEKGV010000599.1, read on the forward strand.
CACCGCGAGACGGTAATTGGTCATCAGCAGGGGCCCCCAGATCACGAACCCCGACAGGAAAGGCGGCGGGCTGAACGGCTGGCCGATGCCGCCCCAGATCAATCGCACCGAGGCCTCGATCAGCAGCGCCAGCGCGAAGGTCACGATCAGGCTGATCAGCGGTTCTTTGTCGTAAAGCCTGCGGATCAACAGCCACTCGGCGATCATACCGATGCCGCCGACGATCAGCGGCGACAGGATCACCGCCGGCCAGCCGAACGTGTTGTACAATGTCAGCGCGAAGTATGCGCCCAGAGTGAAGAACGTGCCGTGCGCGAAATTCACGATGCCGAGCAGGCCGAAGATGATCGACAGCCCGATGGCGATCAGCACGTAGAGCCCGCCAAGGACGAGGCCGCTCGCGATTTGCGAGAGGATCAGTTCC